>JBFIDS010000056.1:0-12434 GCA_041603715.1 Paraconexibacter sp.
CCGGTGAACCGGCGCCGGGGCGTTCGTCTTCCCGGGGACGCCCGCGCAACGTCCGCGCAACCTCGCCGGGCGGCGGGGGCCCGTTGGACACGCGCCGTGCGCAGCGGGCATGATCGGTCCCCCCGAACGTGACGCCCCACCCCGAGGAGACGACGATGGCCGACGCCCCCACCGCAGATCAGCTCGAGCAGGATCTCGAGCGGCTCCTGCAGATCGAGACGTTTCCGCCACCCGAGGACTTCACGGCCCGCGCGCTCGTGACGGACCGCTCGGTGCACGAGGCCGCGGAGGACGGGTACGTCGAGTGGTGGGCCCGGCAGGCCCGGGAGCTGCACTGGTTCAAGGAGCCGCGGACCGCGCTCGACGACAGCAGGCCGCCGTTCTACACCTGGTTCGCCGACGGGGAGCTGAACGCGTCGTACAACTGCCTGGACCGGCACGTCGAGGCGGGCCTCGGGGAGCGCGTCGCGTTCCACTGGCACGGGGAGGAGGGGGAGACGCGGGCGGTCACGTACGCCGATCTCCACCGCGACGTGCAGCGGGCCGCCAACGCGCTGAAGGCGCGGGGGATCGGTCCGGGGGACGTCGTCGGGATCTTCCTGCCGATGATCCCCGACGTCGTCGTGGCGATGCTCGCCTGTGCGCGGGTCGGGGCGCCTCACAACGTCGTCTTCGGGGGCTTCAGCGCGGAGTCGGTGCGTGAGCGGATGGAGGTGAGCGAGGCGAAGGCGCTCATCACCGCCGATCACGCGCGGCGCAAGGGGAAGACCGCGCCGGTGAAGGCCGCGGTCGACGAGGTGATGACGGACCTCTCGACGCTCGAGACGATCTTCGTGGTGCGCAACACCGGCGAGGGCTGCCCGATGAGCGAGGGCCGCGACGTGTGGTGGGACGAGGCGCTCGCCGCGGCGGACCCGGAGTGTCCCGCGGAGTCGCTCGGCGCCGAGCACCCGCTGTACATCCTGTACTCGTCGGGCTCGACGGCGAAGCCGAAGGGGATCCTGCACACGACCGGCGGTTACCTCACCGGGGTCGGCTGGACGCACAAGCACGTCTTCGACCTCAAGCCCGACGAGGACGTGTACTGGTGCTCGGCCGACGTCGGGTGGGTGACCGGCCACTCCTACATCGTCTACGGGCCGCTCCTCAACGCCGCCACGTCGGTGATGTTCGAGGGCGCCCCGGACTATCCGCACCAGGGGATCTGGTGGGAGCTGTGCGAGAAGTACGGCGTCACGATCTTCTACACGGCCCCGACCGCGATCCGCGCGTGCATGAAGTGGGGGGCCGACAAGCCCGCGGCGCACGACCTGTCGTCGCTGCGGCTGCTCGGATCCGTCGGGGAGCCGATCAACCCGAAGGCGTGGCTCTGGTACCACAAGGTCATCGGCGGGGAGCGCTGCCCGATCGTCGACACGTGGTGGCAGACCGAGACCGGCCACATCATGATCACGACCCTCCCGGGAGCGCAGTACGGCAAGCCCGGCTCGGGCGGCACGCCGCTGCCGGGGATCGCCGCGGAGATCGTCGACCAGGACGGGGAGCCGGTCGAGGACGGCGCGCAGGGGCTGCTCACGCTCACGCGCCCCTGGCCGGGGATGCTGCGGACGCTCTACGGTGACGACGATCGGTACGTCGAGACCTACTGGAAGAAGTTCGGGCCGCACCGGTACTTCGTCGGGGACGCCTCCAAGCGCGACCCCGATGGCTACATCTGGGTGATCGGCCGGGTCGACGACGTGCTCAACGTGAGCGGACACCGCATGTCGACGGCGGAGATCGAGTCGGCGATCGTCTCGCACGGCAAGGTCGCCGAGTCCGCGGTGATCGGGCAGGCCGACGAGGACACGGGCCATGCGGTCTGCGCGTTCGTCACGCTCGAGGGGGATCTGGAGGGCACACCTGCGCTGGAGGCCGAGATCCGCGAGCACGTCGCGCAGCGCATCGGCAAGCTCGCCCGCCCCAAGCGCATCGTGTGGAGCGACGACCTCCCGAAGACGCGCTCGGGCAAGATCATGCGCCGCCTGCTCAAGGACATCGCGGAGGGGCGCGCGCTCGGCGACGTCACCACGCTGCGCGACCCCGCCGTCATGGCCGCGCTGGAGGACAAGATCCACGAGGCCCAGGCCCAGGAGGACTGACCGGTGTCGACGACGCAGATGACCTACGAGCGGGCGTGCGACGAGCACGTATGGGCGGTCCCCGAGCGCTACAACATCGCCGCTGACGTGTGCGACAAGCACCCGCCCGACCAGCTCGCGATGATCTGGGAGCGCCACGACGGCCTGCGGCGCGACGTCGACTGGGGCGAGCTCCAAGATCTCGCCAACCGGGCCGCCAACGTCTTGCGGGCGGCCGGTGTGGAGAAGGGCGACCGGGTCGCCGTCGTCCTCCCGCCGACCCCGGAGACGGCGGCGATCTTCTTCGGCACGTGGAAGCTCGGGGCCGTCCTGCTCTCGATGTCGGTCCTCTACGGGGACGACGGGATCAAGCACAGGATCGAGGACTCGGGATCGAAGGTCCTCGTCACCGACGCGGCGAACGTCGGCCGGTTCGACCCGGCGCTCGTCGAGACGGTCCTCGTCATCGACGCGGGGGACGGGCTGCTCACCGGGGCGGACGCCACACCGGTCACGACCGACACCTCCGCCGACGATCCGGCGCAGCTCTACTACACGTCGGGGACCACGGGGCTCGCGAAGGGCATCCTCCACGCCCATCGCTACGTGCTCGCGCACAACGAGTTCGTCCACTGCCACGACGTGCGGCCCGGCGAGCGGTTCCACGGGATGGGCGAGTGGGCGTGGGCGGCGGGGATCTCGCCGCTCCTGGGGCCGTGGCGGCTCGGCGCGGTGCAGTGCGTCTTCCAGCGCGCCGGCGGCTTCGATCCGCACGCGCAGCTCGACTTCCTCAGCCGGCACGAGGTGACGAACGTCTTCACCACCCCCACGGCGATGCGGTCCATGATGGGGATCGCGGACGCCGGCACGCGCTACCCGCAGAAGTTCCGGATCGTGTGCAGTGCCGGCGAGCCGCTCAACCCCGAGGCGATCCGCTGGTTCCGCGACGCCTATGGCGTCACCGTCCTCGACTACTACGGGATGACGGAGAGCTACCCGATGTGCGGGAACTTCCCCTGGATGGAGGTCCGCGAGGGGTCGATGGGCAAGCCGATGCCGGGCTGGGACATGGCGATCCTCGACGAGGACGAGAAGCCGGTGGGCCCGGGCGAGCGCGGCGAGATCTGCCTGCGCGCGCGCTCGAACCCGCACTATCCGATCGGCTACTGGAACCGCGACGAGGACACCGCGCGGGTCTTCGGCGGCGAGTGGTTCCACACCGGGGACGCCGCGAGCGCCGACGAGGACGGCTCCTACTGGTACGAGGGCCGGGCCGACGACCTCATCATCGCCGCGGGGTACCGGATCGGCCCGTTCGAGGTCGAGTCCGCGTGCCTCGAGCACGATGCGGTCGCCGAGGCCGCCGCGGTCGCCTCGCCCGACGAGCGGCGCGGTCACGTCGTGAAGGCGTTCATCGTCCTCGCGGAGGGCCGAGACGGCTCGGAGGCTCTCGCGAAGGAGATCCAGGGCTTCGTGCGGGACCGCCTGTCCGCCTACGCCTACCCGCGCATCATCGAGTTCGTGCCGGACCTGCCCAAGACGCTCACGGGGAAGATCCGCCGCATCGAGCTGCGTCAGCAGGAGGAGGAGCGGGCGCGCGGCGGGGACTGACCCCGCCGCGGTCGGATCACGCCCGTGGCGTAAGGGCGTCGAGCTTCGCCTGCGTGCGCATCTCGCTGAGGATGCGCTCGAGGCGGGGCTCCGCCTCGTGGTCGACGTGCCGCATCGCCGCGGCCACCGACGGGTGAACCGCCGCGATCTGCGCGTGCATCTCGTGCGCGACGGCGCGGTAGCTCGGGTGGCCCTCGCGCCCCGACCGCAGCTCGATGAGCTGCATCGCCTCACGGGCGTTCATGTCGAGGACGTAGCGGATGCGGAAGCCGAGGCACAGGGCGTAGAGCGCGGCACTCTCGTGGCCGGAGTCGTGGAGTCGCTGCCACTCCGCGCGCGAGACCTCCAGGGCGCGGCGGTAGTCGTCGCCGCAGCCGGCGGCCTCGACCTCCTCGGGGACGCCCGCGCCGAGGTGCGGGCCGAGCTGCTGCCACTGCACGGTGAGCATCCGGTGGCGCTGCAGGTCGCGGAACGCGCCGTAGTCGCTCACGATCTCGAACCGGTAGCGCAGCGCCTCGAAGCCCCGGCCCGGCCGGTGGCGGCGGTTGCGCCGTTCCCCCACGAGGTCGGCGAGCAGCCGCATCCGCTCCTGCTCGGAGAGGGCGGCGAGACGGATCCGCGTCTCCTCCTCGGGGGCGCCCGCCGCCTCGAACAGGAGCGACGCGAGCAGCGCGTCCTCGTCACCGTCGACGTGGAGGAGCTTCACCGACGGGCGGGCGGCGACCTCTCCGGCGGGTCGGTCGAGACCGAGGCGTGAGACCCAGCGGCGCGCCGCGTCCTCGCGCTGCTCGAGGAACGTGACCCACTCGCCGCCGCGGTCAGGGCGCTCCACGCGGGAGACGAAGCTCGGCATCACGCCCTGCACGGCCTCGAGGATGCCGCGACCGTACTCGCGGGCCTCGGGCAACGGGTGGGCGAGGAGGTGGAGGATGAGCTGCTCGTAGGTCTGCCCGGAGGCGAAGATCCCCATGTGACTGAGGGACGCCGCGGGAAGGAGGCCCCGCAGCAGGTCGAGCGCCTTCGCCTGGATCGCGCGGGCGTGTGCCCCGCGCGACTCGCCCTCGGGCGCCGGATAGGCCTCGTTGGCCCAGGCGACGACCCGCGGGATCGACTCGGAGTAGATGCGGAAGACCTCGTCCATGGCACCCTCGTACGCGGGGCCGAGCTCGGGGTCGCGGTAGTAGCGATAGCGGGCCTCGCCCGCTCCCGTGCCGTCCATCGGGAGGTCGTAGGCGATGTAGCGGGTGGACTGCTCGAGGTAGGAGCCCAGCCGGGGGCGCTGGAGCACCTTCGTGAGGACGTTCGAGACCCACTCGCACGCGACGTGCGCGCCGCCGAGCTGGGCGACGGAGTCGTCCCCGTAGCCGACGAAGATCCGCTCGTAGAGGTCGGCGGCCCGCGCGCCTTCCGCACCGTCCCACGCCGGGCCCGCGCCGGCGTCGGGCAGGGAGTCGGCGAATTCGTCGAGGAACAGCCTGCGCAGCGTGCCCGGGTACCGGGAGTAGCGGGCGAACAGCGCGCCCTTCACCGTCTCGGGCAGGTTCACGAGCGCGAACACGGGCCGGTCGAGGTTCGTGACGTGCGGCGCAAGGCGCGCCTGCTCGTCGGAGGTGAAGGACTCGACCGGGTAGAGCACGGGCCGGTGAGGGTAGCGGGCGATCCGGCGGCGAGGACGACACGCGGGCACCGTCGTGCGCACGGTGCGGGCAACGACCGGCACGTCCGGCGGGCCGGAGGGCTAGCCTTCCCGGACGTGAGGCGCCTCTTCGCCACCGTCTGCCTGCTCGCGCTGCTCGCCGTCCCCGCCGCCGCGTCCGCCCAGGAGCCGCGGCCGCTGCTCGGGGCCAACGTCGACAAGAGCGTCGTCGATCTCTCGATGCTCGCGCCCCTCGGCTCCCGCGTCGTGTTCTCGGAGGTCGTCGGCGACGTGCGGACGCCGCTCGGCGAGGACGTCGCGAAGAGCTCGGCCGGTGGGCCCGCGGGCGCCGCGGCCCTGGCCCGCGCCGTCACGTGGCGCTGTGACCGCGTCGAGCGGACGTTCGTCGGCACCGCGTTCGTTCCCGACGGGCGAGTCCTCGAGGCGTTCAACACCGTGCGCACCCCGGGGTGCCGTGACCGGCTCGCGATCATCGCGCCCTCCCGGCTGAAGCCCGGCCGCACGCTGAAGGTGACCCTCCAGGACCGCTGGGCGCTCGGCGACCTCCCGGTCGAGGTCTGCGTCACGCGCCGCGGCGACAGGACGCGCTGCCGCTCCCTCGCGTTCGCGCCGGGGCAGCGCAAGCTCTCGACGTCCCGGAGGGTGAGCAGGAAGAAGGGCATCCTCACGATCGAGCTGCGGATCGCCGGCCTCCGCGTCCGCCGCGATGTCGGTGTCGGGGTGAAGGCGCCGCGCAAGCGGCTGCCGAAGATGCTCGTGACGGGTGACTCGATGATCCAGGGGATCGACTCGATCCTCGCCGAGCGCCTGCGCAACCGCTACGCGGTCGTGCGCGAGACCCGGCCGGGGACCGGCGTCAGCAAGCCGCTCGGCACCCCGTGGCCGACCGTGGCCCGACGACAGGTCAAGACGCACGCGCCGGCGGTGACCGTCGTGTTCCTCGGGGCCAACGACTCCTTCGACATGCGCACCCCGGCGCGCCGCGAGGTCCGCTGCTGCGGGGAGGCGTGGACGACCGAGTACCTGCGCCGCATCACCTCGATGGCGCGGACGTATGGGCGCAAGGGGCGCGGACGGGTCCTGTGGGCCGTCCTCCCGCCCCCCCGTGACGAGCGCTTGGTGGACGCGGCCAACGCCGTGAACATCGCGATCGCGCGGCTCGCCGCGAAGGAGCCCGACGTCGAGCTCGTCCGGCTGGACCGGCTCTTCGGGCCGAGTTACCGCGAGAAGATCGACGGCAAGACGGTGCGGGACCCCGACGGGATCCACCTGTCCGTCGAGGGCGAGAAGCGGGCCGCGCAGGAGATCATCGCCGCCGACCGCGGAGAGCGCGCACCGCGCTGAGGTATCCGGGGCGGGCGTCGCACTTCCGACGTTCGTCGGCGCCGATCGTGAGAACTTCGTGAGCCCCGGCGCGCGGGGCCTCCGGACGTGGCACGATCCCGCCAATGCAAGCTATTCGCCACCCGGGCGGTCTGCGTTCGACCGTCCTCGCCATCGCCGGGGGTCTTGTTCTCTCCATGGGCACCGCTGACGTCGCCTCCGCCGCGACGTGCAAGCTGCCGAAGTCGGAGCGTCAGGACACGACGGGCAAGAAGGGTCCCTCCTACACGCGCAATATGCGGGCCACCCGCACGTCGTGCAAGAACGCACGGCGGATCGCGAAGTCGTTCTACTCCTGCCGCAAGAAGAACGGCGGCGCCGACGGACGGTGCCGCAAGAAGGTCCGCAAGTACAAGTGCACGGAGAAGCGCTTCAACGTCATCGCGATCCAGTACGACTCGCGGGTGACGTGCAAGCGCGGCAAGGCGACCGTGCGGTTCGAGTACACGCAGTTCACCTGATCCCCCGCGGGTCCAGGGCTGCGCGGTCTCGGCGCGGACTGCGCAGCTCTGGACGCCGGTCACCCCGGCGGGCTCGACGCGATCGAGACCTCGGGGGTGCCCACCAGCGCCGGTGAGGCGTCCGGCGTCGACCAGACGTGCGTGCGGAGGAACACGAGGAACCGCTCCGCGTCGGTCTCCGTGTCGAAGTCGAGTGCGAGGGCGATCCGGTGCGGGTCGTCCTCCGGGTGGGCGATGCGCTCGCCGCGGACACCGGCCGCCCTGCGTGCCGGCGCGAAGCGGTCGAAGGCCGCGCGCCACACGACGGGGTCGCTGATCGCGTGCTCGATGTGCAAGGTGGCGGTCATGTCTGCGAACGTTGCCCGGTCGCCGCCGATGTCGCCATCCCATGAGTCTGGGATCTCTCGGTCGCGCCCGGCGGCTGTCGAGCGGAGGTAGGCTCGTCCGATGCCGTCGTCGGCCGCCGTGTCGCGCTGTGCGCGCCGGATCGGGGTCCTGTGCGGGACCGTCGACGACGCACGCGACCTCCGCGTGCAGGTGATGGCTGAGTTGCGGTCGGTGATGGAGGTCGGTGCGTTCGCCTTCGTGCTGACGGATCCCCGCACGGCGGTCGGTGTCGCGCCCGTCGCGGATGTGCCGTGGATGGGCGAGCTGCCGCGCCAGATCGCTCTGAAGTACCTGACCAGTGTCAATCGCTGGACGACGCTGGACCGCGCGCCGGTCGCGCTCCTGCACGAGACGACCGGGGGCGACCCGGGCCGCAGCCTGGTCTGGCGCGAGCTGCTGTGCCGCCACGGGGTCTCCGACGTGGCATCGGCCGTCTTCGCCGATCGGTTCGGCTGTTGGGCGTTCCTCGAGCTCTGGAGAGCCGGGGGCGACGCGCGGTTCACCCACGCCGAGGCGGAGCTCCTCGCGGGTGTCGTCACCCCGCTCACGAGCGCATTGCGCAGGTGTCAGGGACGCGCGCTCACGAGCGCATTGCGCAGGTGTCAGGGACGCGCGCTCACGCTCCGCGGCCCGTCCCCCGTGTCGCCCGCGGCACCGCTGGTCCTCCTGCTCACCGACCGGCTGGAGGTCGTCGGTCAGACCCCGGAGACCGCCGCGTGTCTGCGGCTGCTCGTGCCACCCGCGGAGGGTCGCGCGCCGATCCCCGCGGCCGCCTACAACGTCGCCGCGCAGCTGCTCGCGAACGAGGCGGGCGTGGATGACGGTCCCCCGACGGCCCGAGTGCACGTCGGCGGCAACCTGTGGATGACGGCCCGCGCAGCGCGCCTTCAGGCAGCGACCGGCGAGGAGCCGCCGGCCATCGCCGTGACGCTCGAGCCGACGTCGGCGACGGACCGACTCGACCTGGTCGCCCGCGCGTTCGCCCTCACACCACGCGAGCGCGACCTCCTCGAGCGGCTGCCCGGTCGCAGCACGCGGGAACTCGCCGAGGCGATGGTCCTCTCCGAGCACACGGTGCAGGACCACCTCAAGGCGATCTTCGACAAGACCGGGACGCGGAGCCGCCGCTCGCTCCTCGCGCTCGGGGGTTGATCGGCAGCGGCTCGACGACCCGCCACCGTGTGTGCGGGGGCGGTCGCTCCCTCGACGTCCTCAGGTGTCGCCGTAGACGAACTGCGGCTCCAGGAGCCGCTCGAGGAGGTCCGCCGCGATCTCGCCTCCGCGCTCGTTGAGGTGGATCCCGTCGGCATCGCGGACGATCTGCTCGCGGCCGCCGATGTCGAGCGCGTCGCGGTAGCGGCCCTCCGGGGTGAAGATCCCCGGGATGTCGACGAGTCGCACCTGCGCGCCGAACGGGCCGGCGGCGACCCGGATTGCCGCGTTGACGGTCCTGATGATCTCGGCCCGGGCGTCGTCGCGTGAGATGGGCAGGAGCATCCAGTACACCTGGGTGCGCCCGCCTCGCGTGTACGTCTGCATCATCGCGCGGACCCGCGTCGCGTACTCGGCGGCCCAGTCTGCGTCGCAGCACTCGACGGTCCCTGCGTCGGTCGGCATCGGGAAGCCCTCGTTGGCCCCGAGGAAGACGACGACGGCGTCCGGGGCGATCTCCTGGGCCTGTTGTCCGGAGTAGGCGCCCCAGTCGAGGAGGTCGGGCTTCGAGATCCCCGTCCCGAGCTTCGGCTCGCGGACGGTCCGCACGCCCTCGTCGGACAGCCGTCGCGCGAGGATCGAGTCGAGCGGCTGGGACATCGAGTCCCCCGTCACGAGGAGTGTGCGCAGCGCCTTGCGGTCGCCCGCCGGCTCGCCGAGGTCCGCGGGCGAGAACGCCTGAGGGGGAACACGCGAGCTGCCGCCGCTCCCGGCGGTCGGGGTGGGCGCGGTGAACGACCCGTCGGCCGATCCGAGATCGTCGTCGGGCGAGAACCATCCTGTGACCTGGTCGGCCGCGGAGGCGAACGGAAGCTGATCGGCGATCCACCCCGCGGGATGGCCCACCGCGAGGACCACGCTGCGGCCCAGGCCGGTGTCCATCTTCTCGCCCGTACGGCGGATGCCGTCGCCGTCGAGTACGACGAGCAGCGCCGCGGCGACGAGCACGGCGACGATCGCGTCACGGGCGGTGCGGCGGCGGCCGGGCGGGACGTGGACGTCCTCGTCGACGGGGCGGAGGGGCTGCTCGGTCACGCGGGTCTCAGAACTGGAAGTAGATGAAGGGCGGGACGCCCTGGGACGGGATCGTCGCGGCGACGATCATGATCGACACCGCGAGGCCGCCGGCGAGGGCTGGGACCGGGAGGTTCGCGACGCGCAGGCGGAGTGCGTCGATCGGCCGCGGCGGGAGCATCTGCCCGCCGATGACGAGGAGGACCATGAGCACGGGCACCGGGTTCCACAGCGTCGCGGCGCCCTCCTGGGCGAGCTGGGCGAGGACCGCCCCCGCCGTCGCGAGGTCGGGCGTGCGGAACGGGACGAGCGTGAACGCGAAGAAGCTCACGACGAAGCCGCACGCGAGCCAGGACGGCGGGCGCCAGGAGAATCGGAACTTCGCTTCGCGCTCCATGACCATGAACGTCCCGTGCAGGATGCCGAAGACGATGAATCCCCACGCCGCTCCGTGCCAGACGCCGCACAGGACCATGGTGACCCAGAGGTTCACGGCGGCCCGCGGGCGGCTCGCGCGGTTGCCGCCGAGCGGGATGTAGAGGTAGTCGCGCAGGAAACGCGACAGGGTCATGTGCCAGCGCTGCCAGAACTCCTGGAGGGACTTCGCGCTGTACGGGCGGTCGAAGTTCTTGGGGAAGCTGAGGCCCATGAGCAGCGCCACGCCGATCGCCATGTCGGTGTAGCCGGAGAAGTCGCAGTAGATCTGGGCCGCGTAGGCGTAGATCGCGAGGAGGACGTCGGCGGATCCGTAGGCCTCGGGGACCGCGAAGACGGGGTCGACGACCTCGCGGGCGAGCGTGTCGGCGATCGCGACCTTCTTCACGAGGCCGATCACGATGAGCATGATCCCCGCGCCGACGGCGACGCGGCCCGGGTCCCGCGGCCGCGTGAGCTGCGGCAGGAACTCGGTCGCGCGGACGATCGGCCCCGCGACGAGCTGGGGGAAGAAGCTGATGTAGAGCGCGGCGTCGAGGACCGACGGGGGGGCGAGGTGGCGCCGGTAGACGTCCATGACGTACGAGATCGCCTGGAAGGTGAAGAAGGAGACCCCGATCGGCAGCGCGATCTGCAGCACCGGCAGCGGCGCCCCCATGCCGATCCCGTCGAGCGCACCGGTGAGCTCCTCGACGAAGAAGCCGTAGTACTTGAAGACCGCGAGGACGCCGATGTCGAGAGTCACCGCCGCGGCGATGAACTGCTTGCGTCGCCGCGGGTCGTCGCTGCGGTGGATCAGCCGGGCGAAGAGGTGGTTGCCGAGCGTCACCCCTCCGAGGAGGAAGACGAACTTCCAGTCGGCCGACGCGTAGAAGAAGTAGCTCGCGCCGAGGAGGAAGAGCTTCCACGGCGCCGGCCTCCCCATGAGTGCCCATGACACCGGGAGGACGACGAGGAAGAAGAGGCAGAACTCGATCGTCGGGAAGATCACGGGCGCTGAGGGGTCCGGCGGGAGCCGGGGACGGTAGCGCGTCGCGCCCGCGACGGTCGACGCACCGTCGCGGCGGCGGGACCGTGCGCCGGCGCACCCTCGCGCCGGCGCGGTCCGTGGGGGTCAGCGTGCGCCGTGGGCCGGGCGGTGCCCGGCGCCGCCCATGTGCATCTTCCCGAGGAACGTCGGGAGCATCATGATGGCGGCGAATCCGACGATCGCGTAGACGACGTCGGTCAGCGTGCCGGTGCCGAAGACCTCGGCGAGCACGTTGGTGTCGAACACGCCGACGAACATCCAGTTCAGCGCGCCGACGAGGACGATCGCGAGCCAGACGGGCTCGAGTCGCTCGAAGAACTTCATCACCGTGAGCCTCCTTTGAAGGACACGACGTGGGTGGGTGGTGGGAACCGGACTGCTTGTGTGGTTCCGCACGAGGTACACCGCGATCCGCGCCGTAGTTACCGGGCCCGGATGAGGATGGACGCGTGTTCGATCCGCGCGGAGGGCCTCTTGGGCCGAAGGGCTCGGTCCGGGTCGGGGCGCCCTTCGGCGGGCGGAGCGCCTCGTGCAGGAGTCCGTCACGCGAGGCTGCCGTCAACCCGTCGGGGCGGCCACGGCGCGCACCGCGGCGACGTGCCGGGCGACCTCGGCGTCGGTGGGCCGCCGCGGGCCGAGTTCGACGACGAAGGCGCTCGTCCCGGCGAACGTGCGGTTCTGCCACGCCGTGGCCGTGCCGCGGTAGCGCGGCAGCCGCCGGGCCGGCAACCGCACACGGCGGGCGTAGGCACGTACGAGGGAGGGTGAGGCCCCGGGCGTGAGGTTCACGAGTCCGTACGGCTGGTGGAACCACACGGTGACGTCGGGGCGGACCGCGCGGACCACGCGCTGCAGCCAGCGCGTCTCGGGCTCGCTCGCGGCACGAGCGCCGGGGAAGTACCGCCCCCGCGGGCCCGGCCGCCAGTCGCCGGGGAAGTTGCGGTTGAGGTCGACGCCGCGGGCGTTGACGCGCGTGCGGGCGGCCGCGCCGTCCGGGTTGGCCGACGCGACCGTGAAGATCGCGCTTCCCGGGGGCGCACTGCGACGCCGCAGGGCAGCGATGACCCGCCGGCCTCCCGGCTCGTCGCCGTGGACCAGCCCGACGACGAGGACGCGCCGCGGCG
>JBFIDS010000057.1:0-12410 GCA_041603715.1 Paraconexibacter sp.
CGTCGCGCAGCAGGCGCAGCGGGCCTCGCACCGGCGGGAAGCCGGAGAGCATCGTCTCGCGGACCGCGTCCGACGCGTCCAGGTAGGGACGCACGAACTCGGCCCAGCTCCGGCCGTCTCCGGGGCGGAGCGCGTCGAGCGAGGCGGCCGTGGCGTCGACGTCGCGGTGGAGGATCCCGGCGTCCCCGTCCGGGAGCGGGTGGGCGACGCAGGTCTCGGGGTGGACCCACTCCAACCCGTGCTCGTCGAGCGGCATCGCGGAGAAGACCGGGGAGGCGGCGGCGGCGGGGTGCACCGCGGAGAACACGTCGTGGTGGAAACCCGGGAGCGTCAGCTCCTCGGTGCGTAGCGCGCCACCCGCCACGTCGGAGGCCTCGAGGACGACGACCTCCCGCCCGGCCCGGGCGAGGCGGATCGCCGCCGTCAGGCCGTTGGGCCCGCTGCCGATGACGACCGCGTCGGGCATCGCGTCGCGGTCAGGGCGCCCCGGACGGGCGGTCGGCGGCCGTGAGCCTCGCGAACGCGGCATGGCCGACGTCGTTGATCGCGCTGAGGGCTCCAAGAGTCGTGGCGACGCGCCCGAAGTGCGGGGCACGGAGTCGCAGGGCGACGAGCCCGAGGGCGACCCACATCCCGGTGCAGCGTGGACAGCTCAGGAGCTCCCCGATCGCGTAGCGCACGCCGCTGCCCTTCGGGTGTCGAGCGCCCCGCGCGTCGGCTCCCTCCTCGACGAACGGCTCGCGGACCCACACCTCGACCTTCTCGCGGGTGAGGGCCTTCGAGGCCGCGAAGGTCGCGGCACCCATCGGGAGCATCTCGCCCGGTCCGATGGTCTCGTCGCTGTCGCGTGTCGCACGCGCCAGGAGGGCCGTCCCGATGATGAACGTCGCGGTGAGCGCGGCGTAGTCGGAGGGGCGCGTCGGCGTTCGGTCGATCGGATCCATCACCGTCACCGCTACCCGACCGGACGGCCGGCGAACCCGGTCGCCCCCCTCCGCTCCCCGTGGCGGGGCGGGCGCGTCACGGGGCGAACACGACCTTGAACGTCCCGTCGGTCTTGTCCTGGAACGCCGAGTAGGCCCCCGGTGCGTCGTCGAGCGGGACGCGATGGGTGGCGAAGGTCTCGACCCCGAGCGGGTCGGAGTCGTCGCAGACGAGCGGCATCAGGTCGTCGACCCATCGCTTCACGTTCGCCTGGCCCATCCGGACGGTGAGCTGCTTGTCGAACATCTGCAGCAGCGGGAGCGGCGTCTTGGCCCCCCCGTAGACACCGGAGAGCGAGACGGTCCCCCCGCGCCGCACCATGTCGAACGCGGCGAGGAGCGCGGCGGTGCGATCGGTGCCCGCCTGCTCCATGAGCGGCTGCGCGAGAGCGTCCGGCAGGAAGCTCGCCATGGTCTGGGCGAGCTTGCCTCCGGGGGATCCGTGCGCCTCCATCCCGACCGCGTCGATGACCGAGTCCGGACCGCGACCACCGGTCAGCTCGCGAGCGGCCGCGCCCAGGTCGTCCCCGATCTCCTCGAGGTCGAGCGTCCGGACGCCGTGGGCCTGTGAGCGTTCGAGGCGATCGGCCACGAGGTCGACCCCGATGACGTCGTAGCCGCGGTGCTGGGCGATGCGCGTCGCCATCTCGCCGATCGGCCCGAGCCCGAGCACCGCGACGCTGCCGCCGTCGGGAACGTCGGCGTACTCGACCGCCTGCCACGCGGTGGGCAGCACGTCCGAGAGGAAGAGGAAGCGCTCGTCCGGCGGGCCGTCCGGCACCTTGATCGGGCCGTAGTGGGCCTGCGGCACGCGCAGGTACTCGGCCTGTCCGCCCGCCACCTGGCCGTAGAGCTTCGTGTACCCGAACAGCGAGGCTCCGGTCCCCATGTCCTCGTTCTGCGTCGTCTCGCACTGGGTCTGCAGCCCCTGGTCGCACATGAAGCACGTGCCGCACGAGATCTGGAAGGGGACGACGACCCGGTCGCCCGGAGCGATGTGGCTGACCTCGGCGCCCACCTCCTCCACGATGCCCATCGGCTCGTGCCCGAGGATGTCGCCCTCGTCCATGAACGCGCCGAGGACCTCGTAGAGGTGGAGGTCCGAGCCGCACAGGCCGCTCGAGGTGATGCGGATGATCGCGTCGGTGGGCTCGACGATCTCCGGATCGGGGACGTTGTCGACGCGGACGTCGCGCCGACCGTGCCAGGTGAGTGCTCGCATGCGGCCCCCGCTACCCGAGCCGCGGGTCGTCAACCGCGGACGTCGTCGCGACCACCACCGAGCAGGTGGAGGACCGCCGATTCCACCTGCGGATGGACCGGTCCGCCGAGGGCGAGCTCCTGCGCCTCGCCCGCGGCCTCGATGACCGCCTCCCGGATCGTCTCGCCCGCGGCGTGACGCTCGAACACGCGCGGATCCACGTAGGAGCTCCGCGCCACCGCGGGGGTGTTGCCGAGGTACCGGGCGACCTCCCGCAGCGCGTGCGTCTGGACGCGCCGGATCGCCCTCTCGTCGTCGGCGTCGACGTCGGGCACGGCCACCGCGACGGCCGCGAGCACCGTGGCGTGCCACGTGCGGAAGCTCTTCGCCGACCCCTTGTCGACATGTCCCGCGAGGTAGTCGCTCACGTCCTGGGCGCGCCGCGGCCGCCACTGTCGGCGCTCGCGCCAGCCGAACAGCTGACCGTCCGGGCTGCGCCCCCGCCGCAGGCGCGCGACGACCCCGGCCGTCGGAGGATCGACGACGTGCTGGACCCGGCGCCGGCCGTGCTTGGCGGGGTAGTCGAACGTCACCGCCCCGTCGCGGCCCACCTTCACGTGCTCCCGGCGCATCGAGGCGAGGCCGAACGTGCCGTTCTCCCGGACGTAGCGCTCACCCCCCACGCGGAAGAACCCGACGTCGAGCAGGCGCGAGACGCAGGCGAGGACCACCCGCTCGCTGATGGCATCGCCGGCCTCGTCGAGCACCTCGATCACGCACTCGCGGAAGGCGGGGAGGGCAGCGGCGAACTCGAGCGTGTCGTCGAACTTGCGGCGCGAGCGTCTGCGGGTCCACGCCTCGTGGTAGCGGTACTGGGTCCGGCCGGCCTCGTCGATCCCAGTCGCCTGTAGGTGGCCGGCGGGGTCCGGGCAGATCCAGACGTCCCTCCAGGCCGGCGGGATGCCGAGCGCGATGACGCGCGCCCGCGCATCGGGGTCGCGCACCGTACGGCCCCGTTCGTCGAGCAGCTCCCAGCCGCGGCCGCGCCGCCTGCGCGTCCAGCCGGGAGCTGAGGGGTCGGTGCGTCGCACTGGCCGCAAGTGCCCGGGGTGGGTTCCCGCGAAACTCGATGTGTCGCTCGTGGCGCACATGGGCATGGACGATCAGATGACGTCCCCCCTGCCCGACTCCGACGGACCGGTGGCGGAGACCCCGGCGCCGCCCGCGCCCACACCCCCGGGACCGGCGCGCGACCCGCTGCCGATCGACCCGGTGCCCGACCCCGACCCGGGCCCGGACCCGCAGCCGCCGAGTGAACCGGACTCCCCGGAGCCGCCCGGCGTGCCACCGGACACGATCCCGTCCCCGCCGCCGGAGATCGACCCGGAGCCGCCGGTCGATCCCGATCCGCTCGCGGACCCGTCGCTCCTCGTCGGGTCCGTGCGTCTGTCCGTCTGAGGGACGTCAGCCGCGCGGGTGGCGGCGGCGGTAGCGGTCCTCGCTCTCGCCGACGAACAGGAAGGCGAGCGAGGTGAGCAGCGTGAGGCTCACCGCGATCAGCACGATGCCGATCGCCCACGCGGTGCCGTCCGCGAGGACGGCGAGGCATCCCCCGACGACCGCCGCCGAGATGGCGAGGACGAGGAGAACGCGGGCGGTGGGGCTGAGCGGGCGCATGCTCGTGCTCTACCCGGACTCGGGGCGGCCATGCACGGGAGCGTGATTGCGCCAAGCGGCGCTGGGCACACGGGGGACATGTTCATTCCACTCGCCTTCTCGGTCGCGTCGATCTTCCTGCTGGTCATCGTCGCGGCGGCCCTCGTCGCAGCCGTGGTGTTCTTCACCGGGGCCGGGGAGTCGTTGCGTCAGCAGCGACTCGAGACCGACGACGACCGCGACCTCGATGCGGGCCCGGATCCGGACGACCGGAACGGCGCCCGGCCCCTGCACACCTCCGTCAGCGACCCCACCGCTGCGACGGCCCCCCCGGGGCCTGGTGCCGAGCGGGCCCCGCGCGCCGACGCCGGCAACCGCTGATCGCTGATCCGTCGGAGGGGGCGGCCGTTGGGCCCCGCCCCTCCGGCGGTCATGCCCGGTCCTCGTTGGAGCACTCGCGCGCGATGTCCGCCTGGGCGACGACGCCCATGAGCTCGTGGCCGTCGATGACGGGCAGCTGACGCACTCCCTTGTCGATCACGCCGCTCCGGCGACCCGGTCGGCTGGGCGCGAAACGGGGCTCGCCGCCGTTTGCGGGAGGCGGGCTCCCGGTATCGGAGAGCCATGACGATCGCGGGCCCGTTCGGGACCTCCACGCAGCCGACCACCAAGCGGGTCGGCGTCGCTCTCGACATCGACGGCACGCTCGTCGACAGCACGTACCACCACACGATCTGCTGGCTGCAGGCCTTCCAGCAGCACGACGTCGCGACCTCCGCCGCACGCGTGCACTCCCACATCGGGATGGGGGGCGACCAGCTCGTCGAAGCGATCGCCGGACCCGCGGTGGAACGGGATCGCGGGGACGACATCCGCAGCGCCCACGACGCGCTCTTCGCGGTGCTCCTCCCGACGATCCAGCCTCTCGATGGTGCTCGCCGCCTGCTCGAGGCGTTCGACACGTCGGGCCAGAGGGTCGTCCTGTGCTCGTCGGCCTCGGCCTGGGAGACCGAGCACTACATCGACCTGCTCGGAGCCCGCGACGTCCTGCACGGCTGGACGACGTCCGACGACGTGGAGCGCACGAAGCCCCACGGCGATCTCGTCCGGGTCGCGCGCGAGCGGCTCGACACCCCGCACGCGATCATGGTCGGCGACAGTCCCTGGGACGTTCGCGCCGCGGCCGCCGCGGGTACACCGGCGATCGGCGTCGACACTGGGGGGTTCGGAGCCGACGCGCTGCGCGCCGCCGGGGCCCGGCTCGTGGTCCCCAGCCTCGACGACCTCCTGGACCGCGTGAACTGCGAGCCCTTCATCCGCTGGCGGGGAGGGCTCGACCGCACCGCCGCCCGCCCGGGCCGCGGCGACCACTGACGAGAGGGACACGAGCATGGCCGTCAACGAGACCGTGATCGACACGACGCCCGCGGGCGTCTTCGCCGTGCTGGCCGACGCCCGCAACTACGCGGACTGGGTGGTGGGCGCGAAGGAGGTGCGCTCGATCGAGCCGGGATGGCCGGGGATCGGGACGAAGTTCCACCACCGTGTCGGGTTCGGGCCGTTCACCCTCGCCGACAACACGGAGGTGCTCGAGTGCGTGCCGGACCAGCACCTCGCGCTGAAGGCGAAGACCCGACCGCTCGGCACCGCCCGCGTCGAGCTCGACCTCGAGCCGCATGGCGCCTCCCAGACCCGGGTCGTGATGCGGGAGGGACCGGGCGACCGCATCAGCCGGCTCATCTACAACCCTCTCGCGGACCTCGCGATGAAGGGGCGCAACGTCGAGGCGCTGCGACGGCTCAAGCGGATCGCCGAGGACGGCGCATCCCGCGGTTGACCCGCCCGGGCACCGGGAAAGCACGGGGGACCGACCCCGATCAAGGAGGACGACCCATGAGCCCCGACACCCTGAGCGGACGCCGCGTCGCGATCCTCGCCGCCGACGGCGTCGAGGAGGTCGAGCTGACGGCCCCCCGGGACGCGATCCTCGAGGCCGGAGGCGAGGTCCGCCTCCTGTCGCTCGACAACGTCGAGCTGCGCGCGTTCTCCGGCGATGTCGACGAGGCCGGACGCCACCCGGTCGACGGCGTCGTGTCCAACGCCCGCGAAGAGGACTACGACGCGCTCGTCCTCCCGGGCGGCGTCATCAACCCCGACCTCCTGCGGCGCGACGAGGACGCGATCGGGTTCATCCGCGACTTCGCCGCGACGGGCCGGCCCGTCGCCGCGATCTGCCACGCGCCCTGGACGCTGATCGACGCCGGGATCGCCGAGGGCCGGCGGCTCACCGCGTTCCCGACGGTTCGCCCGGACCTCAGGAACGCCGGCGCCGAGGTCGTCGACGAGGAGGTCGTCGTCGACGGCTCACTCATCACGAGTCGCAACCCCGACGACCTCCCGGCCTTCTGCGAGGCGGTGGTCCGCGCGGTCGCCGGCGCGGAGCGGCGCGAGACGGCGACCGCCGGGACCTGAGCACGTCGCGCGGCCAGGAGCCGTCGTCAGGCCGTGATTCTCGGCCCCTTCATGCCGGCGGCCCAGCGGGAGGTTGCGGGTCCGCGGACCGACGAATCGCCAGACCGATGCCGAACCACATCACGGCGAACACTCCGGTCGTGACGATCGCGGTGAGGACCATGACGATCTCGGCCTCGACGAGGACCCCGGCGACGAGCGTCGTCGACGCGACGATCGCGAGGGCCAGCCACGCGAGGCCGGCGATCGCGCACCCGTTGGCGAGCGCGACGAGCCGGACCCTCTGCCCGCGGCGGAACACGACGCGGTGGAACGCGGTCGGCGCGACGAAGCACGCGGTGGCGATCGCCGCGGCGGCGAGAGCGACCGCGTAGAGGATGCGGTCGACGGTGCCCGTCATCTCGAAGAACCTGGACTGGAACGGGACGGCGAGCAGGAAGGCGAACAGGACCTGGACCCCGGGCATCGCCACCCGCACCTCGCCGAGCAGCTCGGCGAGGTTGCGCTCGAGACGGTCCTCGTCGGGGGGCGACGTCACCTCCTCCCGATGCCCGCGCGCCGCCGCGCGCAAACGACGTTTCGCCGCCCCGTGCCGGGGAATCGACAGGGGACACACACCGACGAGGAGGCCGCAGCGATGGAACGCGACGAGACGACCAGCGACATGACCCCCGAGCTCGCCGAACGCCGAAGCGAGGAGCGCCGGCCGGTCGAGGAGGCCGGCGGTGGCGTCGCGGAGGGCTTCGAGCAGGCGGAGCGCGAGCTCATCGACCGCGCCACCCATTCGGAGGATGGCGGTGCCGGCGCGTTCGAGACCGACCGCCGCGACGAGGCCGAGGACGCCGGGGAGGTCCACGGCGAGCCGGACGGCATCCCGCATCACGACAAGTAGTCGCGGGCGTGTATGCGCCATGACGCGCCGGGTAGGCGACGGACATGGCCCAACGACGCACGATCCACGGCGATCCCGACCTCTCCGAGCGCTCGGAGAGGATCCTCACCGACGAGCTGCGCGAAGCGACCGGCCGCGACGACGTCCGCGTCCGAGCCGCCCCCCACGAGGGGCCGGGTACCGCCGGGCGCGGAGGACCGGCCGGCGGGCTCGGCGGGGCCGCGATGCCCCTCGGGCTCGCGTTCGCGGTCCTCGTCGTCGTCGGTGCCGTCATCGGGCTCGTCACCGGCTCGTGGTGGGCGCTCGTCGTCGCGGTCGCAGTCCACGCGGTCGGCACGCTCGCCGTCGCCTCCGGGGCCGTGAAGCTCACGACGGCGGTCGAGAACGTGAGCCCGGACCGATCCGCCGCGCTGCGGGAGGAGGGCGTGCTCGACCCGGACCGCGAGCTCGGCGCGCTCGTCACCGAGGTCGCGCAGAACGACGCCGGCGCCCACCCGGCGAGCACCCTCGCTGACCGCGACGCCGAGCCGACGCCCGGCGCGGCGGCCGCACCCGCGCAGGACGCCGCGGCGCAGAGCGCGAGCTGGACCCCCTCCCACTCCAGTCACGCGGTGGGCCCGCGCGACGGGACGACCCCCGGCGTCGACCCCGCCCGCGGCGAGGACACCCCACGCCCGCTGCGCGTCGGCGTCCCGGCCATTCTCATCGTCGTGGCGGTGGTCGCCTTCATGGTGCTCATGGGCGTCGTCGTCGGCGCGATCTGACGCGCGACCCCCACGGTCGCGGACTCGCCCTCGAGGCCCCGGGGCCTCTGGTGCCCGGCCGGTGTGCGCGCCGCCCTGTCCCCTCAGGCGCGGTCGGCCACCGGTCCCGCCTCGGCGGCGAACCGGTCGGCCATCGACTCGACGAGCCCCCGCAGGCCGCGTTCCGAGGCCACGACGCGCTGCCGCTCCGCCCCGGTCAGGCGCAGCAGGCGCACGGCTCCCGCGAGCTCGCGCTCGCAGCCCAGGCGCAGCGCGAAGGGAGCAAGCCGGCCGAGCAGCGCCGCAAGCAGCCCGCGGGTCGGGACGGCACGGCCGGTCTCGAGGTCCACCAGCTCGCCCGACACGCCATCGCGCATCGCCCGCCACCGGTTCTCCTCGATCCGCAGCGTGTCGTGGACCGGCATCGGCTCCCCTGCGTCGATGCGGTCACCGAGCCAGGCGACGAGCGTCTGGACGACCGCGACGATCGCCGCGAGGTCGTGCTGCGTGCCGGGCGCGTCCGGGCAGCGAATCTCCAGCGTGCCGCAGCGCGGGTGCAGGCGGGTCTCCCACCAGTGATAGGAGGCATCCGGGACAGCGCCCGCGCGGGCGCCCCAGGCGAGGAGCTCGGCGTACCACTCGAACGACGGGATGATCGGCGCGACGCCCTGACGCGGGAAGGACTCGCACAGCTTCGGTCGGACCGAGGCCATCCGCGTGTCGATGCCGTCGTGGAAGGGGGAGTTCACGGAGAGCGCCGAGACGAGAGGCAGCCACGAGCGCAGGGCGTTGTGCACCGCGAGCGTGCGGTCCGCGCCACCGACGGCGACGTGCACGTGGAGGCCGAAGGCGAGCGCTCGCTGTGCCGCCCACCCGTAGTCATCGGCGAGTCGGGCGTAGCGCCCCTCGTCGGCGACGACACCGCGGGCGCACGCGAACGGGTGGGTCCCGCCGCTCGCGAGGCGCAGCCTCCCGCCGCAGGCCGAGACGAGCGTCGCGTGCGCGTCGGCGAGCTCGGCGACCGCGTCGCCGACGCGCGAGGCCGGCGCCGTGGCGACCTCGATCTGCGCGGCCGGGAGCTCGGTCCGGCACCACGGCTCGGCCCCCACCGCGGCCGCGAGCTCGGCGGCCCGGGGCGCGAGGTCGAGCGTGCGCGCGTCGAGCACCATGAGCTCCTGCTCGACGCCGATCGTATAGCCGCCGGTGCGCTCGAACGGCGCCCGCAGCTCCGTCACATCGGCAGGGGTGAGGACGTCGTGGTCGGGGGGTCCGGGCATCGCGAGCCCCGGGTCCCCGGGCGCGCGCACGCGGAAACATCCGGGACGGCCGAATGGTTGAAGGCGGCCCCCGGCGGGCATCCGACCCCGCGATGAGCACCGCGACCTCCCCTGCCGCCCCCTCCACCCCCCACGCCGACCTCGACGCGCAGGTGCGCGAGGCCCTCGGCGACCCCCACCTGGAGCGGCGGTTCGCCGACGATCCACCGGCGGCGTCCGCGCTCGTGTCGCTCGCCGCCGACGTCGCCCACCGCGCGTTCGACGAGGGCGAGGAAGAGGCGCTGCGCACCGCCCACCGCGCGATGTACGCGCTGCACGCCCAGGCCGCATGGTCCCCCGTCGACGCCGTGCGCGTCAACGAGCACGACGTGACGCTCGCCGCGGTCCTTCGCGAGCTCGAGCGCGGCTTCGAGCGCGAGCTGTCGCGATTCGAGGTCCCCTCGGACATGCCCGACGACCCGGGCGCATTCGGCCCGTGGCTCGAGGACCTCGCGCTCCACCGCGAGCTGCCGCAGATCCCCGCGACGGGGATGGGGCCGTTCATCCGCGACGAGATCACCCTCGAGCAGCTCCGCGAGATCGTCGCGCAGCGCTCCCTCTTCTTCCTCAAGGAGCCCGACCCCTGGGCGATGGTCATCCCGTCGCTGCGGGGCAAGGCGAAGGCCGGCCTCCTCGACCTCCTCCTCGACGAGTACGGGTGGGGCCGTCACGACCACATGCACTCGACCGTCTACGAGGTGCTGATGGAGCGCCTCGGACTCGACACGGGGTACGACGCGTACCTCGACCGGACGGCGTGGCAGTTCCTCGCCGGCATGAACCTCCAGGGCATGTACGCCCGCCATCGGCGGCTGTGTCGTCGGATGTACGGATACATCTACCTCGTCGAGGCCGATTCCCCGGACTCCATGCGCCACTACCTCGCCGGGTGGGAGCGCCTCGGGGTCGATGATCCCGAGGTCACGAAGTTCTACGAGCTGCACGTCACCGCCGACGAGGGCCACCAGGAGGTCGCGCTCGACGAGGTCATCGGTCCCGTGGTCGCCGACGAGCCGGATGCGCGCGCCGAGATCGCGCGCGGCGTCGTGGAGGGGCGCGCGGTCCACGCCCTCTTCGGCGCCCACCTGCGGGGGTCGTTCGTCGCCGGGCGCTCGTCGATGAGCCCCGGCCGATGAGCGGGTTCGTCACGGTCGCGGACGTCGAGAGCCTGCCGATCGGCGAGCCCGTCGCCGCCGAGGTCGACGGGGCCCCGATCTGCGTCGTCCGGCTCGAGGACGGTGTCTTCGCCTTCGACGATGCGTGCCCCCACCGGGGGAATCCGCTCAGCGAGGGGACGGTCGACGGCGCGACGCTCACGTGCCGCGCCCACACGTGGGAGTTCGACGTGCGCACCGGCGAGCTCCTGCGCCTCCGCGCGCCCGAGTGCCTCGCGATGCGGGAGGTCCGCATCCGCGACGGCGTCGTCGAGGTCTCGTCGTGACGTTCGTCCCCGTCGTCCTCCCCGGCGTCTATCGGCCGATCTCGGACACCGCCCTGCTCGCATCGCTCCTCGGCGAGGTCGCCCCGGGCCGCCGACGGGGGCTCGACCTCTGCACGGGGACGGGCGTTCTCGCGGTCGGCGCGGCGCTCGCCGGGACCCTCGAGGTCGAGGCCGTCGACATCGACCGACGCGCCGTCTGGAACGCGCGCCTCAACGCGCGGCGCGCCCGCACCCGCGTGCGCGTCCACCGCGGGGATCTCGACGCGCCGGTGCGGGGTCGCCGGTTCGACCTCATCACCTCGAACCCGCCCTACCTGCCCGCGGCGCCCGGCACCCGCGAGGTCGCGCGCTGGGACGCCGGGGAGGACGGCCGGCGGGTCCTCGACCGGATCTGCGACGCGCTGCCCGGGTTGCTCGCCCCCGGGGGGACCGCGCTCATCGTCCAGTCCTCGTTCGCGGATGCCGAGGCGACGGCCGACCGCCTCCGCGGATGCGGTCTCGACGTCACGCTCGCCGCCTCCCACCGGGGTCCGCCCGGGCCCATCGCCACCGGCCGCACGGCCGAGCTCGCCGCGCGAGGACTGCTCGCCGCCGACGGCCTCGAGGAGCTCGTCGTCCTCCGCGCCGACGAGGTGTCGGAATCCGGCCGATCGGGTACTCCGCCACCGCCATGCAGGGTCGGACCGAGTTCGTACGCACGCTCTTCGACACGTTCGCCCGCGAGGGGGTCGACGGCGTCCTGAGGATGACGCCCGACGACGTGGTGTGGGCACCCCTCGCCGCCGAAGGTCGGGAGTACGTGGGCGAGGAGGTCCGCGAGTTCTTCGAGGCCCGCCGCGGGACCGCGACCGAGCAGACCGAGCACGCGCACGCGATCGAGGAGGTCGCGCCCGGGATGGTCCTCGTCACCGGCTCGATCCAGCTGCGGCGGCGGGGCACGCGCGTCGACATGCAGCCCACCTGGCTGTACGAGTTCGACGACGAGGGCCTGCTGCGCCGGGCGACCGGCTTCCCATCTCGCAGCGCGGCGCGCGCCGCCATCGAGGGCTGCTCGGCGTCCTGAACCTCGTCGCATGAGCGTCATCGACGAACCGAGGAGCGAGCGCGAGACCGCGATGGTCGCCGAGATCGGCCGGCTGCTCACCGAGACCGACGACCCGGTCGCCGCCCGCGAGGCGGCCGCCCGGGCGACCCTCCCGCTGCTCGGCGACGTCTGCGTGCTCGACCTGCGCGAGGACGACGGGCGTCTCTCGCGGGAGGTGCTCGTGCACGTCGATCCCGACCTGGAACCCACCGCGCGCGCACTCGGCTCCCCCCGTCCCGCGTCGCCCGTCTACGAGGTCCTGACCCGGGGCGACCTGCGCACCCTGCGTATCACCCCCGAGGAGTTCGCCGCCCACGGCCCGCCGGACGCCGCCGCCGTGCGCCGCCGGCACGCCCCGCGGCACGCGCTCCTCGTCCCGCTGCGCACTCACGGGGCCTCCTTGGGGGTCCTGACGTTCGCCCGCCACGACCCGGACCACGAGTACGACGCGCAGGCGCAGCGCATCGCCGGCGTCGTCGCCCAGCGGTTCGCCCTCCACGTCCGCGCCACCCGGGCCCTCGACGAGGCACGCGAGGCCCGGGCGCGCAGCGAGGAGGCCTGCGCGATCCTCGAAGCCGTCTACGCGAGCTCGCCGGTGGGGCTGCTGCACGTCGGGGCGGAC
>JBFIDS010000058.1:0-12004 GCA_041603715.1 Paraconexibacter sp.
CTTGAGGCGCTGGACGTCGAGGCGCTCGGCGACCACGTCGGAGACGAGGACCTGGCCCGCGCCCGCCTGGTCGGCGACGCGGGCCGCGATGTTCACGTCGACGCCGAGGTAGTCGCCGCCGAGCTTGCGGGGACGCCCCAGGTGGACCCCGGCGCGCAGGCGCGGCGTGTGGCCGGCGACCTCGATCGCCGCGATCGCCTCCTGCGCGGCGAGGGCGGCGTCAACGGCGTCCTGCGGGCGCGAGAACACGGCCATCAGGCCGTCGCCGAGGCGCTTGACCGTCGTCCCGCGCCGTTCGGCCACGGCTCCCTCGACGGCGATGCCGACCTCGCGCAGCAGCGTGACCGCCGCCTCGTCCCCGGCTTTCAGGGCCCAGGAGGAGAACCCGACGAGGTCGGTGAAGAGCATCGCGACCTCGCGGTCGCCGCGGCCGCGGCCCGCGGTCTCCGAGAGGGCCTGCCAGACCTGGAGGGCGCCGAGGCCGATCTCACGGGCGACGGACGGCCGCGCGGACAACATGACCTGCACCCGGCGGCCGACGACCTCGGCCGGGGCGGTCCCGGCGACGGAGAGCGGGTCGCCGAAGCGGTCGTCCCCGGGGAGGCTGCGCCGCAGGCGCCCGGCGAGGCGCAGGAGGAACGGCTGGCTGTCGATGCGCCGCGCGGTGGTGGCGACGAGCGCGCCGGGCGGCGGGGGCGGTGAGGGGCGAGCGGCGGTCCGGTCCTCCGCGGGAGCCGCGGTGCCGGTGTCCTCGTCGGGGGCGTCGGACATGCCCCGGCATCGTACGACGCCGCCGCGCCCGGCTCCCGTCCGAGCCGGGCTCATGCCTCCGCGGGCGGCGTGAGCGCAGCCGCGAGGGTCTCGAGCGCCGCGGCCACCGAGGGTCCAGGGGCCGCGTCGCCGCACGCATGGCGGCGCAGCGCGAGCCCGTCGACCGTCGCGACGACGAGCGCGGCGTGGCGGCGCGCCTCCTCAGCCGGGACCCCGAGGGCGCGCAGGGCGGCCTCGGCGATCGCGTCGTAGGCCGCGACCGCGGTGGCGGCCGTTTCGCGCAGCGCGGGGTCGCGCGCGGCGTGGAGCATGAGGTCGAGCTGGGCGAGCTGCTCGGCGTGCGTCGCCTCCTCCTCGACGATCCGGGCGACGCGGCGGGCCGCCGAGCGCCGTGCCGACCGGGGGGCGCCGGCGAGCTGCGCGGCGACCGCCGCGAGCCGCTCCGTCTCCCGGTCCACGAAGCTGCGCAGCGCCTCGCGGAGAAGTTCCTCCTGGCTGGCGAAGTGGTAGGTGATCGACCCCGGCGACGTGCCCGCCCGTCGTGCGACCCGCCGGTTCGTCACGGCGGCGACGCCCTCCTCCCCGGCGATCTCCAGGACGGCGTCGAGGAGCCGGCGCCGCATCGGGCCACCGCGGGCGCCCGGCGCTCCGGGGCCGGGGTCCGGCGTCACAGGAACGTGTGTCCCTCGCCGCGGTAGGTCGCGGCCTCGCCGACGACCTTCGCGCCGCTGACCAGGGCGAGCGAGGCGAAGCGCTCGCACAGCTCCCCCGCCTTCGCGTGACGGAAGAGGACGCGATCGCCGACCTTCAGCTCGTCGACGTCGTCGCCGAGGACGGGCGTCTGGACCTCGCCCGCGCCCTCCTCGCCGTCGAGGCGCAGGCCCGTCGGCCAGTAGGGCTGCGGGAGTCGGTCCTCGCCGGCCGCGCCCGAGGCGACGTAGCCGCCGCCGAGGCAGGTCGCGACCTCCTTGGCGGGACGGCGCACCACGGGGAGGGCGAAGAACGCGGCCGGCTCGAGGTCGAGGCCCGAGTAGGTGTCGAAGAGCGCGGGGGCGTAGAGGCCCGAACCGGCGGTGAGCTCGCTCACGCCGGTCACGGTGCGGATGCGGTCGAGGCTGCCCGTGCCGCCGGCGTTGGCGAAGCGCAGCTCGAGGTTGCGCTCCTGGAGGGCCTCGTGGACGGCGACGACGATCGGCGGGAGGCGCTCGGCGATGTCGGCGAGGGAGCGCTTCTGCATCGCGCGGATCCCCATGGAGCGGGCGCGCCGGCCCGGGACGTCGTCCCCGACGCCGGCGATCTGCCCGTCGTAGGCCATGAGGCCGACGGGGCGCACGCCCTTCGCCTCGATCGCCTTGTCCGCGATCCGCGCAGCGTGACCGGGGTGGCGGATCGGCGAGCGCTTGGGCCCGATCCGCACGCGACCGCCCGTCCGCCACCAGGCGAGGTCGATGTCGATGCAGACCTCGATCGTCGTCTTGTGGGCCCGGGCCGCCTGGCTGATCGCCTCGATGTGCTCGTCGCAGTCGACCATGAGGATGGGGGTGGAGCCCTCCCCGGCGGCGGCGAACGCGGCGACGGCGTCCAGCGACGCGGGGTCCACGTTCGGGTAGGCGACGAGGATGTCCTCGATCCCGTTGCGGGCGAGGTGGAGCGCTTCGTGCGGGGTGAAGGCGAGGACCCCCTGGAAGCCCGCATCGAGCGCGCGGCGGATGAGGTCGAGGCAGCGCACCGACTTCGAGCCGACGCGGATCGGCAGCCCGCCGCCGAGCTCGAGGAGCGCCCGGGCATTGCGGTCGAACGCGTCGAGGTCGAGGACCGCGAGCGGGGCGGGACGGTCGGCGACCGCGTCGAGGATCTGCTGCGGACGGCTTTCGCTCATGCGGGGACTCCGGTGGGGACGGCGCCGAGGACGGCGTCGGTGTGGGCGTTGCCGCAGACCCCGCCGGGGTCGAGGCGGGCGCGGACGGCCTGGAAGCGGTCCCACTCGGGGTAGCGCGGGGCGAGCTGCGCCGCGGTGAGGGTGTGGCGCTTGCCCCAGTGCGGCCGGCCGTCGTGGGCGAGCATGATCTCCTCGACCGCGCGGAAGTACGCGTCGTGGGGCATGCCGATGCGCTGGTGCACGGCGATGTAGGCGGTGTCGCGGGCGTGGGCGGTGGACAGGAAGGCGTCGTCGCCCGCAGCGAAGCGCACCTCGATGGGAAAGGCGACCTTCTCCCCGCGCGTGCGGATGAGCTCGAGCGTCGCGTCGAGCGCCGGGCGGGCGGCGGCGCGCGGCACCGCGTACTCCTGTTCGACGAACCGCACCCGCCGGGGGTGGGCGTAGACGCGGAAGCTGTCGTCGAGGTGCTCCTCGCGGCTGAGGACGCGGGTGACGGCGCGGGCGATCCGCGGGGTGAGGCCGGGGGCTCGTCGTCCCACCTCCATGGCGGCGCCGAACAGGCCGTTGCCGACGATCTCGTCGTGCCACACCGCCTGTGCGCGCGTGCGCGGCCGCGCTGGGTCGTCGGTCCGTCGCGAGCGCATCGTGAGGCAGCGGTCGGCGTGGGGGAAGGCGAACAGCTCGAAGTGGTCGTTGTCGTCGGCGAGGCGGTCGAGGTCGGCGAGGACGTCGGTGAGCGGGAGCGGCTCGTCGATGCGGTGGATGCGGAAGGCCGGGACGCACTCGATCGTCACCTCGGTGAGGACGCCGAGCGCGCCGACCGACACGCGCGCCGCGCGGAGCTCGTCGCTGTCCTGCGCGCAGTCCACGACCTCGCCGGACGGGGTCGCGACGCGTGCTCCGACGACGCGCGAGCTGAGGTTGCCGAACGCGGTCCCGGTCCCGTGGGTCGCGGTCGCGAGCGCGCCGGCGAGGGCCTGCGTGTCGATGTCGCCCTGGTTCTCGAGCGCGAGCCTGTGCGCATGCAGCGCATGGGCGAGCGCGTTGATCGTGATGCCCGCCTGCACCCGAACCCGGCCCGCCGCGCGGTCCACGTCGAGCACCCGGTCGAGGTGGCGCAGGCTCACCGCGACGCCGTCCGTGAG
The DNA here is from genome assembly GCA_041603715.1 of Paraconexibacter sp. Lineage (GTDB taxonomy): Bacteria > Actinomycetota > Thermoleophilia > Solirubrobacterales > Solirubrobacteraceae > Paraconexibacter. The sequence continues at coordinate 3,796 of JBFIDS010000058.1, forward strand.
GCAGACGGGGGTGAAGGAGTGCCCGCTTCCGACGGCGCGCACGCGCTGGCCCCGGTCGGCGGCGTCCCGCAGGAGGGCAGCGACCTCGTCCTCGCTGCGGGGTTCGGAGAGCTGTGCGGGCCGGCAGGTCTCGTTGCGCGCCCAGTTGGTCCACGTCGGCATGGCGTCGTCCTTGTTCGTTCGAACGAACGCCACCGTACCGCGCGTGTCCCCGGCTGTCCATGGTCGTTCCGTTCACCCCGGGATGGAAGGAAGCCGACGTTCGCGGCTAGACTCGCGGCCGGATGCTGACCGTGCGCTGCGGAACGTCGTTCGCCCGGGCGCGCACGCGATGAACGAGCAGTTCGTCCGCGTCGCCGGGATCGACCTGTGTTACGACACCGTCGGTGAGGCCGACGGCGAGCCGCTGCTCCTCATCATGGGGCTCGGGTCCGGGATGCACTGGTGGGACGATGCGTTCTGCGAGCTCCTCGCTGAACGCGGGTTCTACGTCGTGCGCTTCGACAACCGCGACGTCGGACGCTCGTCGCGGATCACCACATCTCCGAGGCCGCGCCCGGTCAACGCCATCCTCGGTGACCGCCGCAGCGCCGGCTACACCTTGGGCGACATGGCCCGCGACGCCGTGGGGCTCCTCGACGGGCTCGGGATCGACGCCGCCCACGTCGCGGGCGTGTCGATGGGCGGGATGATCGGGCAGACCATGGCGATCCGTCACCCCGACCGCGTCCGCTCGCTCACGTCGATCATGTCGTCGACGGGGGGCCGATGGGTGGGCCGCCCGACGCTGGGCGCGCTGTCGGCGCTCTTCACGCGTCGTCCGACGGAGACCCGCGAAGGCTTCGTCGAGGCATCGGTCCCGATCTGGCGGCGCATCGGGTCCCCTCCCCCTCTCTTCGACGAGGACCGCGTCCGCCGGATGGCCGGGGTGTCCTACGACCGGGGCGTCGATCCTGTCGCGACGGCGAGGCAGCTGGTCGGGGTCCTCGCGTCGCGCGACCGGACCGCGAGCCTGCGCGACGTGCGCCTGCCGGCGCTCGTGATCCACGGCGCGGAAGATCCCCTCATCGACGTCTCCGGCGGCAGGGCGACGGCGAAGGCGATTCCCGACTCCGAGTTCCTCGTGGTCCCCGGGATGGGCCACGACCTCCCGGCGCCGCTCTGGTCGACGTTCGTCGACGGGATCGAGCGCACGGCGCGACGGGCGTAGCGACGCGAGTGACCACGAGGCCGCACTCGTCGTCGGGGGGTGGCGTGGGCCGGTCCGGCGTTCAGGTCGTGCGACGGCTGGGACCGCCGTCGTCCCCAGGGTCCGAGGGAGGGTCATCAGGGTGTCGACCGTCGCGCCGATCCGGCGCTGGGTCATGTGCCCGAGCGTTCCGTTCATCGCTCCGGGAAGGGAGGTCACGGAGGATCCCGACATCGACTGCGCCGTGGACGACGCCATCCCGCTGCGCATCGGCGTGGAGCTCGCGCCAGTACCGCGCGTCGCGCCGCTCGTGGCTGCGGAACGATTCGCGGAGCTCGGACGGGAGGGATACCGAGCGGAGCGGGAGGGATTCGAACCCCCGGGACCCTTGCGGGCCCGGCTGCTTTCAAGGCAGCTGCAATCAACCGGACTCTGCCACCGCTCCGAGCATGTCGCTCGGCGTCAGTGTGACCGACCTGCGACCCGAAAGGCATTGTCGCAAGAGGTATTCGTGCCCGTCGTGGAGAACGTACAGCCAGTCGTACGACGCCGGCGCTGCGCGCTTCACGACGTAACCCGTTGCGTTCGAGTGGACGCGACGGAGATCGACCTCCGAACTCGAGCTGAACTTGCACTGGACGCGCACCATCTGCGATCCGTCGTCCACGACGAGGTCGTAGGCCGCCGATTCCGTCAGCGGGATCGCAACGTCCAACCCGAGGCGGGTGAAGGTCGCGATGGCCTGGGCGGTCGCGGTGTCACCCTTGCGCTGCGTCGCTCGCATCGGGTCACGGTACGCGTCTCGTCGCGCCCCGTCGTCGCGCCGCCGCTTTCCTGCAACAGGTTGCCGGGCAGTGTTCGTGCCGACGCGCGCCAGCCCCCGCCGCCTCTCACCGCCCTCGGCTCTTCAGCGTCCGCAGCGGGATCCGCGCGACGCCCTTGCCCAGTTGTCGGTGTAGCCGCCGACCGAGCCGACGTCGAAGGAGCCTGGGCCCGCCGCGTCGTTCGATCGGACCGGTCCGCACGTGCCCGCGGACGTGTGCGCCGCGGGGGCCGGGTTCGCCGCCGTCTACACCGGTTGATTGGGCGCGATACTGCGGTTCCGTCGAGCGCCGCGGGAGCGAAGGCCTGACCAAGGCGCTCGATCCCGAAGGTTGGCTGGTGATCGCCAACCGCATCGGTGTCACGCTCGATCAGGCGCTCGACGCGGAGGCTGCGTTCGGGGACGGCTCCGCGGAGCAGCAGCGTCGCGTGGTGGAGCTCGTGGACGCCGGGGACACGGCCGGAGCCAAGGCCTCCTGGGCGCAGCTCGAGGCGGCTGTGCTCGCGCTGCACACCTTCCGCCGGGACTGGGTCACCGCGACGCTGGGCGATCTCTACCGCGAGCACGGCGTCGACGAGCTGAGCGCCTCGCTCGTCTACGCCGGGAGCCAGCCGTGGTGGCAGGCCGGGATGCTGGAGGAGGAGAAGGTCGACGACCCGATCGCGCGGGTGCGTCAGTGGTCGTACATGGTGTCCGTCGGTGTCTTCAGCACGATCGCGGTCACCGAGCGCGACGACTGCTTCGTCATCCACCACAAGGTGTGTGGGAGCTGCGGGCGACAAAAGCTCGATGGCCGCTACCCACCCTGGAACTTCCCCGCGTATCTGAACCGGTGCCAGGGTTGAACGTCGGCAAGACCGACTACACCGTCTATCGCGCTCACATCGCCGCCATCCACACAAGGACCCGATGCAGACACCCGAGGAGTACTACGCGAGGGCCGGCCTGACGAAGGCGGCGCCAGGGGGGTGAGGCCGCGCGACGACCGGTCCGCGGGGACCGGGGCCGATCGCTCAGCCCCGTCGCTTGCGCTGCACCAGCCAGTCGGCGGCGGCGCCGCGCGCCGCCGAGACGAGGATCACGACGAACAGCGGCGAGTCCGTCGTCGTGATGATGAAGTCGACCGACGTGCGCTGGCTGTTGGCGATCGCGAAGACCACGACCACGACGACGAGGATGCCCGCCGCGATCAGCCGCGTGTGGTCCTGCCCGCCGCTCTGCTGCTTCTGCTCGGTGTCCATGAACCCAGGCTAGTGCCCGCGGCCGGTGCGGTTGCAGAATCCTGCGCCCCTCGGCATGTCGACCTCTCCGACGCGCCTACACGGGGTCGGGCGACCGCGGGGCGACGCGCCCGGCGGCAACCAGCTCGAGCGCGAGGGAGAGCCCGACCCGGTCATCGGCGAGCGGGCGCCCGCGCAGCTCCTCGGCGAGCTCGAGGTGGCGCGCGAGCGTGTTGCGATGGATGTGGATTTGGGCAGCAGCGTCGCCCGAGGCCTGGTGGCGCAGCCACTCCGCGCGAGCGCGTGGGCGACGCGCTCCAGTCGTGCCGCGTCGTCGCCGGGGCCTCGGGGGCGTACGGTCCACAGGCACAGCCCAACGTGGTGACCCTCGAGGCGGTAGCCCAGCGTCGCGCCGACCGCGGCCGGATCGACGTCGACGTCGCCCGTGAGGTCGTCGGCGTCCACACGACCGAGCCGTTCTTCTGCTGGCACCAGATCAACGCCTACGACGACGGCGACGACATCGTCATCGACCTCGTCGCCTGGGACGACCCGGGGCCGTTCTGGCAGGTCGACGTCGCCGACGGACGCGACCCGGATCACCACGTGCGCTTCTGCGGACGGGCGCGGCGGCTGCGGATCCCCGGGAACGGCGGGCCCGTCGACGCCCGCTGGCTCTCCAACACGTCGCTCGAGTTCGGTCAGATCAACTACAAGCGCAGCAACGAGCGCCCGTACCGGTACGCCTCGGCGATCGCCTACGCCGCGCAGGACAGCGACTGGTTCGACGAGCTCGTGAAGCTCGACGTGGAGACCGGCGAGGTCCAGAGGTGGAGCGAGGAGGGCTGCTACCCGGGGGAGCCGACGATCGTCGCGCTCCCCGATGCCGAGTCCGAGGACGACGTCGTCGTGCTCAACGTCGTGCTCGATGCACGCGCCGAGCGCTCGTTCCTCGTCGTCCTCGACGGGCGCACGATGCAGGAGATCGCCCGCGCCGAGCTCCCGCACCACCTCCCGTTCAACTTCCACCAGCAGTTCCTGCGCTGACGGCCTACGCGAGCCAGTCGCGGATCAGCCGGTAGACCTGCGGGTCGCCGAGCAGGTCGAAGTGCGACAGGCCGCCGAGGACGGCGCGGTGCTGTTCCTCGATGCCGAGGTCGTGCTTGCGGTGGGTGCCCGACGCGCTCTCGAGCCGGACGAGCAGGTCGCCGAACGCGGAGCCGAGCGCGTGCTCGGCGCTCGCCGACAGGGTCGCGGCGATCGCGTGGATGCACACGTGGGACGGGGTCTGCAGCGCGGTGCGCGTGTCGCCGGGGATGTCGCGGGGATGGCGGTCGCGCCAGTGCTCGGCGGCGACCGCGCCCCAGCGCAGGTCCTTGATCCCGACCGAGCGCGTGTCGAGGACGGAGGCGAGCGGGGCGGCCTCGGGTACGAGCTTCAGGACCGACGATGCGAGGTTGACGCCCTTCTCGAGCGGCGCGCCGTGGTGGGGCGTGCCGAGGCAGACGACGTGCTCGGTGCGCTCGGTCCACGGGTGGCCGCCTTCGTGGCCGACGTGGACCGCTGCGCGCGCGACGAGGCCGCCCATCGAGTGCCCGACGAACGCGACCTCCTCGACCTCGCAGGGCCACGCGGTGTCGATCGCGTGCAGCAGCGTCGCGAGGCGGGCCCCGTTCTCGCTGATCCGCAGGCCGCTGTTGAAGCGGACGTTGACGGGGGTGAAGTCGAGGTCCGAGCGCAGCCTCTCGCCGAAGGGGACGATCGGGCCGTGCCCGCCGCCGCGCGAGCGCCACCACCACGACCCCTCGGTCTCGCCGAGACCGTGGAGGAAGACGGCGACCTTCGGCGTCGCGCGCGGGTAGGCGGCCCGCAGGCCCTCGGCGGTCGGGGGCACGTCGCGGCCGTGGGCGCGCGCGGCGAGGTGGATCGCCAGCGCGCTGCCGTCCTCCTCGAGGCGGTCGCCGAGCAGGCCGTTGATCGCCGCGCGCGCGAAGGCCCCGTTGGGCGTGTCGCTGAGCGCGTCGGCGTCGTGGGGGGACAGGCGGGCGATCGCGGCGGCGAGCGACCGCACCGCGGTGCCGCTCGCGCTGCGCACCCCGGAGTAGAGCGTGCCGGCGATGGCGTCGTGGACCGCGCGGACCGGCTGGGCGACGGCGCCGACGGCGTCGAACGAGCGGCTCGACACCGCATGGTGGAGCTCTTCGATGCGCTCCGTGAACATCGTGATCGCGAAGGCCCCGAGGTCGCCGATCGCGCGGACCTCGTCGGCACGTGTGACGTCCGGATGGTCGAGCGGCGCGGGCAGGCGGCCCGGACCGCTCGTCGGGACGAGCGCCGCGGAGGACGGGTCGGTCGGCGCCATCGGGGAAGGGTAGCGGGGTCCGCCCGATCCGCCATTGATCGATGTCACCATCAGCGGGGGGCGGGCGGTGCCGTGAACACCGGCTCCCAGGTCGCGCCACCGTCACGGGTGCGCAGGATGCTCCCGGTCGCGAGCGCGAGGTCGACGTCGTCGGCGGAACGGGCGTGCAGCCGGTAGGGCTCGCCGTCGACCTCGCCGATCCGCTCCCACTGCCGGCCCCCGTCCCGGCTCACCGACACGCTCCCGTCGCGGTCAGCGCGCAGGAGGCGGTCGCGCTCGGGCCACGCGAGCCGGACGCCCGCTTCGGAGAGAAGGGGACGCCACGTGTTCCCGCCGTCGCGCGAGGCGAAGACCTGGGTCTCGCTCGCGGCGAGGATGCGCTCGGGGTCCTCGGGGTCGACGACGAAGTCGGTGATGAGCCCGCGCGGCGTGGGGTGCTCGGTGAACGTCGTCCCGCCGTCCCTCGAGATGAGGATCGCACCGAGCACGGCGTCGTAGGCGTAGAGGCGGTCGTGGATCTCGATGAGCTTGTGGAGGTCCGCCTCGCCGAGTCGAGCGAGCACCGTCCAGGTGCGCCCGCCGTCGTCGGACTCGATGAATCCGAGGAACTCGGGGAGCGCGGTCGAGTCGGGGTGGCCCGAGCCGATGAGACGCCGCCCGCCGTCCACGGGGAGGAAGGCGAGGAAGTTGCCGATGGGCGCCGACCGCGAGGGCGTGCCGACGGTCCCCTCGATCTCCCGCACGCGCGAGGTCTCCGCGTCGATCCGGAAGAAGCCCTGGTTCGTCGACATGAGGTACTCGCCGGTCGCCTCGTCGACGTCGAAGGCGTTGACGAGCGGCGGCTCCTGGGTCGCATCGACGAGCGCGCTGGAGCGCTCCGACGGCGGCGGTCCGTCCTCCCGGGCGGGCGTCTCTCCCGACGGGTCCAGCCGGTCCGACCCGCACCCGCTGAGGGCGACGAGAGTCGCGAGGACGGCGGCGCTCGCGGAGCGTCGGGCCCTCACGTGCCCGCCTGCGCGAGGAGCCAGAGCGCGAGAGTCGTGAAGCCGACCATGACGCAGAGCATCCAGTACTGGGACCGCGTGGCGCGCCGGGCGTCCCCGAACAGCACGAGCGACCGGTCGTGCGCGAGGACGAGCGCGGCGACGTGACCGGCGACGACGAAGCCGACCTGGAGGTACCAGGTGAGGTTCTGCGACAGGACGCCGTAATCGATCGTCGCGTCCGCGGTCCCGAGGACGTCCCACCCGCGGCCGAGCGGGTCGGAGGCGAGATAGGCGATCGCCTGTCCTTCGAAGACGAGCAGCGTGAGGTAGTGCGCGGCGGCGTAGACCACCGCGATCGGCACGAGCGAGTGGACGAACGCGCGGGCCAGAGCTGTGGTGTCGAGCTCGGTCCCGCCCGCGCCCCGGGCGCCCGCGATGCCGAGCCGGAAGAAGCCACCGGCGAGCAGGGAGCACCCGACCAGCCCGACGGTGCCGGATGCCTGCAGCCCGGTCTCGACGCTGAGCCCGAGCGCCTCCCAGACCGTGTCGAGGCCGCGGGTCACCTCCCGCCACGCCGATCCGCTCGACAGGCCGTCGTAGGTGACGGTGCCGATGAGCACGGCGAGCAGCCCGACGGAGCCGGGTCCGGTCTCGAGCTGCGCGAGCGCCGCGAGGGGCCGCCGCCGGCCGAGCCGCCCGTCGCGGGCCTCGAGCACGGCGAGCCGCGCGAACAGCCCGAAGAGCACGGAGAACGTCTCGCCGCGGCGCAGCCAGGGCTCCGTGCCGTAGCGTGCCATCGCGGCGATTGTGAGTCCGGTGTAGACGAGCGACGCGGTCGCCAGGCGCGCCGGATCCTCGCCGTCGCGGGCGACGAGCTCGAGCCACGTGAACGCGAGGATCCCCACGGCGGCCGGCCAGTGCCCGAGCCGCTCCGGGTACTCGCGGCGGGCGCGCAGCCGCAGCAGTCGTCCGAGCGCGCGCCACGGGTTGAGCGCGCGGAAGACGTCGCCGAGGAGGACGCTCGCGAACACGAGCCCCACCCAGAAGACGATGAAGACGAAGGTGGGCGCGAGGTTCGCGGTCGGCGACGAGGTGCCCGCGAGTCCGCTGACGATCACGAGGACGAGCAGGCCGAGCCCGAGCGCCTCGGCCGCGAGGTCCACCGGGCGGGACACGGGCGCCCGGCCGATGGCGCCCGCGAACGGGCGCCATCCGTCGCCGCCCTGCGGACCCTCGTAGCGCGGCCGGCGCCACAGGGTCGCGAGCGCGACGAAGGACACGAGCCGCACGACCCCGGCGGCGAGGACGACCAGCCACTCCGGGATCGGCAGGTCCGCGCGCTGGACGAGGCCGTGGGCGTGCGCGGGCGCGGGGACGGCGAGGGACGCGAGGACGGCCGCCGCGACGTAGGCGACGGCCAGGCGGGTCCCCGCGCCTGCGCGTGGGCGTGTCCCGCCCGCGAGGACGCTCGCGCTGTGCACAGCGAGGACGGTACCCACGGGCCGCGTGAGGGGGCCGCCCGCCGTCACGTCGCACCGGCCGGGGGCGACCCCTAGACTTGCCAGTCCCCGGAGAGGTGGCCGAGTGGCTGAAGGCGCCCGCCTGCTAAGTGGGTATAGGGGTGAAACC
>JBFIDS010000059.1:0-11790 GCA_041603715.1 Paraconexibacter sp.
GCGCGCACGTCCCGACGCGATCTTCGATCTCGACATCGTTTGATGTCGAGACGCGCCGGGTAGCGTCGGTTCGACGGTGCCGTTGCGGGAAGGACCCGCGGGCCGACGCCGTCAGCGGACGAGAGAGAGGTCCCGATGGTCGAGAAGGCCGCTGCGCCCCGGGTGTCGAAGCCCCGACGGGCGCTTCTGCGTGCCGCACGTGCGATGACGACGCCGCTGCTGCCCGACGACTACCTCGCGCTGCTCGACCCGCGGTGGTCGACGCGCGAGTCGACGGCGAGCGTCGTGCGCCTGAAGCGCGAGACCGACGAGGCGACGACCGTCGTCCTGCGTCCGAGCTTCGACTGGCCGGGCCACCGCCCCGGGCAGTACCTGCGACTCGGCGCGGAGATCAACGGCGTCCGGCACTGGCGGGCGTACTCGATCACCTCCGACCCGGATCACCCCGAAGGGCTCGTGAGCGTGACGATCAAGCACGTCGAGGGCGGCCGGATGTCGCCGTTCTTCACCCGTCGCGTCGAGCCGGGCACGATCGTCTTCCTCGGCGAGGTCGAGGGGGAGTTCGTGCTCCCCGATCCGCTCCCCGAGCGCCTGCTCATGATCAGCGCGGGCAGCGGGGTGACCCCGATCTGGGCCATGCTGCGCGAGCTCGGCCGCCGCGACGCACTACGCGACGTCGTCCACCTCCACGGCACCCGCACCGCGGAGGGCTTCATCTTCGGGAACGCGCTACGCGGCCTTGCCGAGCACGAGCCCGGCTACCGGCTCATCGAACGCCGCAGCGCGAGCGACGGGCGGATCGCCTCGACCGACCTCGACGATCTCGTGCCCGACTGGCGGGAGCGCGCGGCGTTCCTCTCCGGGCCGCGGGACATGATCGACTCCTTCGAGTACCACTGGGAGGAGAACGACGTCGTCGACCGCCTCGCGACCGAGCGCTTCCAGCCCATCATCGGGGACGGGTCGTCGGAGGTCGGCAGCGGCGGCACGGTGCGCTTCCGCGTGACGGACGTCGACGCGACCTGCGAGACGGGCGTCTCCATTCTCGTCGGCGGCGAGCAGGCGGGCGCCGTCCTGCCGTTCGGCTGCCGGATGGGCATCTGCCACACCTGCGTCGGCCGCCTGCGCGCCGGCGTCGTCCGCGACCTGCGCACGGGCGAGCTCCACGAGGAGATCGGCCAGACCGTGCGGACCTGCGTCAACGCCCCCGAGGGGCATGTCGAGATCGAGCTGTGAGGAGTCACGTATGACCACGACGACCGTCGAGAACCCGCTCCACCGCCTGACGCCCGCGCAGATCGAGGCGATCGGCGACGAGTTCCAGGCGCTGCACGACGAGATCCGCGCGGATCTCGGCGAGAACGACGCGCTGTACATCCGCTCCATCATCCAGTTCCACCGCCGGCTCGCGGCGCTGTCGCGGATCGTGCTCATGGCGTCGCGCTACCCGCCGGCCTGGATCCTCGGCACCGCCGGCCTGAGCGTCGCGAAGATCCTCGAGAACATGGAGATCGGGCACAACGTCCTCCACGGCCAGTGGGACTGGATGAACGACCCGACGATCCACTCCTCGACGTGGGACTGGGACACCGCGTCGCCGGCGGCGGCGTGGAAGCACTCGCACAACTACGTCCACCACACCTACACGAACGTGCGCGGCAAGGACAAGGACCTCGGCTACGAGATCATGCGGATCGATCCCAATCAGCCGTGGAATCCGGTCTACCTCGCCCAGCCGTTCTACAACGTGCTCCTCATGGCGCTCTTCGAGTGGGGTGTCGCGGTCCACGACCTCGATTTCGAGGCGATCCGCAAGGGGCAGAAGCCCAAGGCGCAGCTCATCGACGAGCTGAAGGCCATCGGCCTGAAGGCGCGGCGCCAGATCGTGAAGGACTACGTCGTCTTCCCCGCGCTGAGCGGCAGGCGCCACTGGAAGAAGACGCTCGCGGCGAACGCGACGGCGAACATCGTGCGCAATTTCTGGTCGAACGCGATCATCTTCTGCGGCCACTTCCCCGACCAGACGTACTCGTTCTCCGAGGAGGAGGCGGCGGACGAGAGCCGCGGCGCCTGGTACGTGCGCCAGCTCATCGGGGCGGCGAACATCGAGGGCAGCTCGACGTTCCACCTCATGAGCGGCAACCTGTCCTTCCAGGTCGAGCACCACCTGTTCCCGGACATGCCGAGCTCGCGCTACGCGCAGATCGCGCCGAGGGTGAAGGAGATCTGCGAGCGCTACGACCTGCCGTACAACACGGGCCCGTTCCTCAAGCAGTGGGCGAGCGTGCAGCGGACGATCCTCCGCCTCGCGTTCCCGGGAGGCAAGCCGCGGCCGAAGCCGGGCCCCTACCGCGCCCCAGCCGAGCCCGCGGCGCCGGCACCCGAGACGCGGGTCGCGGCAGCCGCGTTCCCGTAGCCCGTTCACCTTCACCGTGTGGGGGTGACGGCCTTGCTCGTCTGCTCACCGCGGATGCGCCGCGGCAGGTAGCCGGTGAACTGGATCGAGAGCTGGCCCCCGGCCGCCGCAGCCGCCGGGACCTTCTCAGCGATCGACCAGCGCGCGCGATCCTCGCCCTTCCCGGCACGGATCCGCGCCCGGTAGCGCAGGAAGGCGACCTTCCCGTCGGGCCCGACGTAGCCGAGGCGGATCCTCACGACGCCGATGGCGCGGCGGCTGATCGTGCCACCGACCTCCAGCTTGCGGTCGGTCCCGAGCTTCACGGTCCCGCGCGTCATCAGCGCGCGCCCGTTCGCGGCACGCAGGCGGACGTCGTCGGGGCGGACGCGGGCGTCGCCCTCGTAGGTGAGCGTGAGGATCCCTGTCGTCGTGCGCCGCTGGAACGACGGCAGGCGACGGGTGAGGCTCCAGGCGGTGGGCTTGTTCCCCGACCCCCCGGGGATCGGGACGGTGAAGCGCGTGCGCCGGCCGGCCGAGTGGTACTCGAGCTCGACGGAGCCCGTCGCCGCCGACGTGATCTCGAGGCGCAGGTCGAGGCGGCCGTCGCGGATGCCCGCGCGGAGCACGCGGATCTTCGCGGGTGCGCGGGCGATGACCGGCGGGGTGAGGACGGGCGTCACGCCGGACCCGGTCCCCGGGGGTGGAGGTGTCGATGTCGGCGTTCCGCCCCCGCCCGAGGTGCCACCTCCGGTCGCAGTCCCGCCGCCGCCCGGATCAGGATCGGCGGGCGCTGCGGTCCGGTCGACCGCCTCGCTGTCGACCGTCGCCGGCTCGACGACGTCGACGATCGCCGAGTCGGTATCGGCGCCACAGTCGATCACCGCGTCCGCAGCGAGATCGCGAGCGCTGAGCGTGTCGTTGCCCGCCTCGCCGAAGAGACGGTCCGCGCCGACGCCCCCGTCGAGCGTGTCGTCGTCCGGACCCCCGGCGAGGTTGTCATCGCCTTCACCGCCCTCGAGGTCGTCGTCGCCCGGACCACCGTCGAGGAAGTCCGTGTTACCCCCACCCTGGATGAGGTCGTCGTCGGCTCCGCCGTCCAGCAGGTCGACGGCCGGCCCGCCGACGAGCGTGTCGTTGCCCGCCTCGCCCTTGAGGTCCCCGCCGTTCGGGCCGGACGTGAGGGTGTCCGCGCCGGGGCCACCGAAGAGCTCCTCGAGCGCGCCCCCCGCGGTGAGCGTGTCACCACCGTTCGTCCCGATGAGCCGCTCGACGTCGTCGCTGATGGTGTCTCGCGCGCCGACCGTGGCGCCGTCGGTGATGCTGCCGTCGTCGCCGACACCGGTCGGATCGGCATCCACCGGGCGCGCTCGCCCGGCGTAGGTGACCGTGTCGAACCCGGGTCCGCCGAACATGACGTCCGGGCCGGCCCCGCCGTCGATCGTGTCGTTCCCGGGCCCGCCCGTGATGATCTGCGGCGAGAAGCTGCCGACGATCGTGTCGAAGCCGGAGCCGGAGACGATCGACTCGACGTCTTGCTTGATGTTGTCGTTCTCGCCGAGGCTCCCGTCGTTGGCGACCCCGTCGAGGCGGATCACGAGGTTGGCGGTGCGCTCCTGGTACTGGGCGATGTCGAGCCCGTCCCCGCCGGAGAATGTGTCCGCCCCGTCGGCAACGGATGCGGCGAAGAACACGTCCGTCCCCGGCCCCCCGGTGATCGTGTCGTTCCCCTGACCGGCGATCCACTCGACGCGCTGCGCGGTCGTCGACGTCGCGCTGTCGTTCCCGCTCCTCAGATCCACGACGATCGCCATGTCCGTCGGAATGACGCAGTCGGCCTGGGTGAGGCCGTTGGCGATGCACTCCGGCCCGATCGGGAAGACCTGGTCCGCCCCGCCGTTCACCGAGACCTGGGTGGTCGTGACGCCGACCGCGCTGTCGAAGAGCGTCAGCGTCTCGCTCTTCACCCCGTCGGTCCCCTCCTCGGAGGTGATGACGAGCCTCTCGGAACCCTCGTACAGCTCGACCGATGCACGCATGAGGGCCGATGCCGGCGTCGCCCCCACCGCGAGCACCGCGATCGCGATGCCGAGGACGAGGAGGGGCCGGTCCCGTGAGGAGGCCATCGCGGTATCTTCGGAGTTCCCGCGTCGGCACGCAAACCCGAACTGCGCCTCCCATCGCGCGAAGCACAAACCGCCGCATTGAACGTCATTCCTGGGCGGTCATGGTCGCCCGAAACTGACGTTCACCTTTTCCCGCCACCGCGAACGTCATTCCTGGGCGGTCATGGTCACCCGGAACTGACGTTCACCTTCTTCCCCCCGGGCGGCGCTACTCCGGGGCGTCGAGGACGACGAGCACCGCGCCCGCGTCGACCGCGGCGCCCTTCTCCACCCGCACCTCGGTGACGACCCCGTCCGCCGGCGCGACGATCTCGTGCTCCATCTTCATCGCCTCGAGGACGAGGAGCGGCGTGCCCTTCGGCACGTCGGCGCCGACCTCGGCCATGACGCGCACGACCGTGCCCGGCATCGGTGACGTCAGCGAGCCGGCGACCGCCTCGTCCTCGCCACCCGGGAAACGCGGCAGCTCGCGCAGGACGACCTCGCCGTCGGCGGTGGAGACCGCGACCTCGGCGTCGCCGCCCGCCGCCGCGTGCACGCGGTACGTCCGGCGCACCCCGCCCGTCTCGAGATCGACGGCGTCCGCCGCGCAGGCGTGCAGCCGAGGGGCCTCGACCTCTTCCCCGTCGATGACGAGCGCGTCGAGCGTGCGCCCGTCGCGCGCGAACCGGTAGCCGACCGCGATCTCCTCGGCGTGCGCGGCGGCGAACGTCGCGACCTGGGGCTGGGACGGGTTGTTGCGAAAGCCCGACGGCATCCGGGCGCCGACGGTCGCGGCGGCCCGTCGCGAGGCTGCGCCGGCGAGGGCGGCCGCCGCCGCGCAGAGCCGCTCCGCCTCGGCATCGAACAGCGGCGCCGCCATCCCCGCGGCGTCGTGGCGCTCGAGGAACTGCGTGTCGGCGTCCCCGGCGAGGAACTCCGGATGGCGCAGCACCCGCACGAGGAAGTCGCGGTTCGTCACCGTGCCGTGGATCTCCGCGCGGGCGAGCGCATCGGCGAGACGCCGTGCGGCCTGGGAGCGCGTCGCCCCCCACGCGACCACCTTCGCGACCATCGGGTCGTAGTAGGGCGAGATGACCGAGCCGTCCCGGACCCCCGTGTCGACGCGGACCCCGTCCGGCACCGCGAATCACGTGAGCGTCCCGGTGACCGGCAGGAAGCCGTTCGCCGCGTCCTCGGCGTAGAGCCGCGCCTCCATCGCCCAACCGCGCAGCGGCGCGTCGCGCGCCTCGGGCGGCAGCGGCGCACCCTCGGCGACCGCGATCTGCAGCGCGACGAGGTCGAGGCCGGTGACGAGCTCGGTCACCGGGTGCTCCACCTGCAGCCGGGTGTTCACCTCGAGGAAGAAGAACTCGCTCGCGTCGGCCGTCACCAGGAACTCGACGGTCCCGGCCCCGACGTAGCCGATCGCCTCGCCCGCGGCGACAGCAGCGGCGGCCATCCGCGCACGCAGCCCCTCGTCGACGACCGGGGACGGCGCCTCCTCGATGACCTTCTGGTGGCGGCGCTGCACCGAGCAGTCGCGCTCGTGGAGGGCGACGACGGTGCCGTGCGCGTCCCCCATGATCTGAATCTCGACGTGCCGGGAGCGCGGTGCGTAGCGCTCGAGGAAGACCGTGTCGTCGCCGAACGCGCTCGCCGCCTCACGGCGCGCGCCCGCGACGCCGTCGAGCAACGCGCCCTCGGACTCCACCAGCCGCATCCCCCTGCCACCGCCACCCGCGCTCGCCTTCACGAGCAACGGGTAGCCGACCCCGTCGGCCGCGGCACGCAGCGCGTCGTCGTCCTCGTCGCCGCTGAGCGTCACGCCCGGCAGGACCGGGACCCCGGCGGCCTCCATGCGCGAGCGCGCCTCCGTCTTCGACCCCATCGCGGCGATCGCCTCCGGCGACGGCCCGATCCACACGAGCCCGGCGTCGGTCACGGCTCGCGCGAACGCCGCGTTCTCCGCGAGGAACCCGTAGCCGGGGTGGATCGCGTCGGCCCCCGCGCGGCGCGCGGCGTCGAGCACCGCGTCGGCCCGCAGGTAGGACTCGGCGGGCGTCGCGCCCCCGAGCGCGATCGCGACGTCGGCCTCGGCGACGAACGGCGCGTCCGCGTCCGGGTCGCTGAAGACGGCCGCGGTCGAGATGCCGAGCTCGCGGCAGGTCGCGAAGACACGGCGGGCGATCTCGCCGCGGTTGGCGACGAGGACGCGAGTGATCGGTCGGGTCGGAGAAGTGCTCATCGTCAAAGGTCCTCTCGACCTACATCCGGAAGACGCCGAACGCGTCCGAGACGCCGCGGACCTCGGAGCCGTGGCACGCGCTCAGCGCCATCCCGAGGACCGCGCGGCTGTCGCGCGGGTCGATGATCCCGTCGTCGTAGCAGCGCGAGCTGTTCTCGAGCGCGCTCTGCTCCTTCTCGATCTGCCCCTCGACGTGGGCCTTGAGGCCGGCGGCGGCCTCCTCGTCGAAGTCGATCCCGCGCGCGGCCGCTCCCGCGCGCGCGACGATGTCGAGCACTCCGGCGAGCTGCGCGGGACCCATCACGGCGCTCTGCGCGCTCGGCCACGCGAACAGGAAGCGCGGCTCGTAGGCGCGCCCGCTCATCGCGTAGTTCGCGGCCCCGTATGACCCGCCGATGATGAGCCCGAGGTGCGGCACCTTCGAGTTCGACACCGCGTTGATCATCTTCGCGCCGTCCTTGATGATCCCGCCCTGCTCGTAGTCCTTGCCGACCATGAAGCCGGTCGTGTTGTGGACGAAGACGAGCGGGACGCCCTTCTGGTTGGCGAGCTGGATGAACTGCGCCGCCTTCTGCGCCTCCTCGCTGAAGAGGATCCCGCGCACGTTCGCGAGCACGCCGACGGGGTAGCCGTGGATCTCTCCCCAGCCGGTCGAGAGCGACGTGCCGTAGAGCGGCTTGAACTCGTCGTAGCGCGAGCCGTCGAGCACGCGCGCGAGCACCTCGCGCGTGTCGAACGGGACCTTGAGGTCCGCCGACGGGATCGCGAGGAGGTCCTCGATGTCGTGGACGGGCTCGTCCCCGGGGCCGCTCGGCGGGGGACCGAGCTTGCGGTGGTGCAACGTGCGCACGATGTCGCGACCGAGCCGCAGCGCGTCGTGCTCGTCGCGCGCGAGGAAGTCCGAGAGCCCGGAGACGCGCGAGTGCATGTCCGCCCCGCCGAGCTCCTCGTCGCCGGACTCCTCCCCGGTCGCCATCTTCACGAGCGGCGGCCCGCCGAGGAACACCTTCGCGCCCTTGTCGACGAACACGTTGTAGTCGCACATCCCGGGGATGTACGCGCCCCCCGCGGTCGAGTTGCCGAACACCAGCGCGATCGTCGGGACGCCCGCGGCCGACTGCCGCGTGAGGTTCTTGAACATCGCCCCGCCCGGGACGAACAGGTCGGCCTGCGTCGGGAGGTCGGCCCCGCCGGACTCGACGAGCGCGACCGACGGCAGCCGGTTCTCCCGCGCGATCTCCGCCCCGCGCAGCGACTTCTTCAGCGTCGCGGGGTTCGACGTCCCGCCCTTCACGGTCGCGTCGTTGGCGCTGAGGTAGACCTCGGTCCCCTCGACGATCCCGATGCCGCACACGAGCGAGCCGCCCACGTGGTACTGCGGCGTGTGCGCGCCGACGAACGGCATCAGCTCGAGGAACGGCGCGTCGCGGTCGAGCAGCAGCTCGATCCGCTCGCGCGCGAGGAGCTTGCCCCGCTTACGGTGACGCTCGACGTACTTGGGACCGCCACCGCCGCGGGCCTTCTCGAGGAGCTCCTCGAGCTCGGCGAGCCGGGCGTGCATCGCCTCCCGGTTCGCCCGGGCCGCGGCGGAGCCGGGATCGAAGGTGCTCGCGAGGACCGCCATGGTCGCGTGACCCTAACGTGACGCGGCCGTCACTGGTCGTCCGTCGTCCCGGTCGTCGGATCGGGGCCGGGCCCCGGGTGCCACGATCCGGGTGCCGGCTCCGACTGCTGCGGGATCCACCGGCGCGTGAGCGGCGACGCCGTCGTCCCGTGCACGACGATCGAGACCGCCGCAGCGATCACGGCGGTCCAGAGGACCACGCGGCCCTCCGTCGGGTCGAGGTAGCCCGCGGCGACGACGAACGTCGCGTAGTAGATGGAGCCGATGCCGCGCACGCCGAACCAGCCGATGAAGGCCCGCTCCTTCCAGGTCAGCCCGGATCGCACGAACGCGATCATCGTCGCGAGCGGCCGGATGACGAGGAGGAGCAGGGCGACGAGGAGCCAGCCCTCGGCGCCCGGCACGCCGAGTCCGCTCTGGGTGAGCGCCAGCCCGACGAGGAGCACGAGCGCGAGCTCGGTGAGCTTCTCGCCCGCCTCGGCCCCGGCGTGGACCCGCAGGTTGTGCTCGTGGTCGGGGTCGTAGCGGCGGAAGCCGAGACCCGCGGTGAACGCGGCGAGGAAGCCGTAGGCGCCGAGCACCTCGACCGCGCCGTAGACGGTGAGGACGGTCGCGAGGGCGAGGAACCCGTCGAGGTCGCGCTCGAGGAGCCCGCGATCGCGCCGGCGGACCGCGTCGGCCGCGAGGACCCAGCCGGCGCCGAGGCCCGCGGCGAGCCCGACGACGACCGCGTAGAGGAGGTCGGCGACCGCCCACTCGGCGAGCCACGAGGTGCCCGGCTCGGCGGCCACGAAGACGCCGAGGAAGATGAACGGGAAGGCGAGCCCGTCGTTGAACCCCGCCTCGGCGGTGAGCGCGACGTTCGCCTCCGGGCCGTCCTCCTCGCCCGGGCCCGACACTCCGACGTCCCCCGCGAGCACCGGGTCGGTGGGGGCGAGCACCGCGCCGAGGATGATCGCGGCCCCGAGCGACAGGCCCATGACCTCCGAGCCGAAAAGCGCGACGGCGGCGATCGTGAGCGGCATGACGATCGCGAGGAGCCGGAAGGCCGACGACCAGCCGCGCCACGTGAACGACCGGTCGATCTTCAGCCCCGTGCCGAACAGCGCGACGACGACCGCGAACTCCGCGAGGTGCTCGACGATTGCGACGTCGGACTCGAGGTCGATCGTCGCGATGTTGACGACGCCCGTCAGCGCGCCGGCGATCGCGCCGAGGCCGAGGTACACGAGGGCCGCCGAGAAGGCGCGGCCACCCTGAACGGTGAGTGCGGCGATCGCGACGAGGAGTGCCGTCCCCGCGAAGAGGACAGCGGTCGCATAGGGGTCGGCGAAGGAGAACCCCTGGGAGGCGGCGAGCACGCGCGCACAGTACCCGCAGTCGGGGGGCCACTCCCCGCGGCCGTCGGGAACGCGCCAGGCCCGCTGCCGTCTGACAGGGTGTCACGGTAGGGTCCTCCAGACGGAGAGCGGTTCCCAGGTGCGAGGGTCGCGTGCAAGACGTACAAGTGGTCGTACAGCGATCGTCGTTGGCCTCACCCGCCATCCGACCACCCGAGCGACCGAACGGACAACCGCACCGATGAGCACCGTCGAAGGCCCGCCCAAGCGCCAGGAGGAGCGCGAGCGAGTCATCGTGCGCTTCGCGGGCGACTCCGGGGACGGGATGCAGCTCGCGGGCGACCGCTTCACCGCGGCGACCGCCGCGATGGGCAACGACCTCGCGACCCTCCCCGACTTCCCCGCGGAGATCCGCGCGCCCGCTGGAACGATCGGCGGGGTCAGCGCGTTCCAGATCCACTTCGCCGCGCGCGACATCCTCACGCCCGGCGACCGTCCGAACGTCCTCGTCGCGATGAACCCCGCCGCGCTGCGGGCGAACATCGAGCTGATGGACCGCGGCTCGACGATCATCCTGAACGAGGACGCGTTCACCGTCCGCGCCGTCCAGAAGGCCGGCTACGCGGAGAACCCGCTCGAGGACGGCTCGCTCGACGCCTACTCGATCAAGCGCGTCCCGATGACGTCGCTCACGCTCGCGGCGGTCGAGGCGCTCGAGGGCGTCACGACACGCGACGCCCAGAAGTCCCGCAACGTGTTCGCGCTCGGGCTCATCTCCTGGCTCTACGACCGCCCGACCGACGTGACGATCGCGTGGATCGAGCAGAAGTTCGCCAAGAAGCCGACCGTCGCGGCGGCGAACGTCGCCGCGTTCAAGGCGGGCTGGAGCTTCGGCGAGACCTCGGAGCTCATCGACTTCCAGATGACGGTCGCGCCGGCGACCGACGTCCCGCCGGGGACGTACCGCAATGTGAACGGCACGACGACGACCGCGCTCGGCCTCGTCGCGGCGAGCACCCGATCCGGACTCCCGCTCGTCCTCGGCGCGTACCCGATCACGCCCGCCTCGGAGCTGCTCCACGAGCTGTCGGCCCACGCGAAGCTCGGGGTCCGCACCGTCCAGGCCGAGGACGAGATCGCGGCGGCGTCGATCGCGCTCGGTGCCGCGTTCGGCGGTCGCCTCGGCGTCACGTCGACGAGCGGTCCGGGCATGGACCTCAAGACGGAGACGATCGGCCTCGCGGTGATGCTCGAGCTGCCGATGATCATCATCGACGTCCAGCGCGCCGGGCCGTCGACGGGGCTCCCCACGAAGACGGAGCAGTCCGACCTGCTCCAGGCGCTCTACGGCCGCCACGGGGAATCGCCGATTCCGATCGTCGCGGCCTCCACGCCCGGGCAGTGCTTCTACGCCGCCTACGAGGCGGCGCGCATCGCGGTGCGCTACCGCACGCCGGTCATCTTCCTCAGCGACCTGTTCCTCGCGAACTCGAGCGAGCCGTGGAAGATCCCGGACCCGGCAACGCTCGACCCGATCGACCCGCACTTCCGCACCGCGCCGCCCGAGGACGGCAGCCCGTTCCTGCCGTTCTCCCGCGACGACGAGCTCGCGCGGCCGTGGGCGGTCCCGGGGACGCCGGGGCTGCAGCACCGCATCGGCGGGCTCGAGAAGGCCGACCTCACCGGCGCCATCTCCTACGAGGGACCCAACCACCAGCGGATGACGGACCTGCGCGCCGCGAAGGTCGCCGGCATCGAGGTCCCGCCGCTCGAGGTCCACGGCGACGAGGACGCGTCGCTGCTCGTCATCGGCTGGGGGTCGAGCCGCGGCGCGATCCGCGCGGGAGCCCGCCGGGCCCGGGAGTCGGGGGCGCGCGTCGCCACCGCGCACTTCCACCACCTCAACCCGCTGCCGCCGAACACCGAGGAGGTCCTGCGGTCCTTCGACCGGGTCCTCCTGCCGGAGATGAACAGCGGCCAGCTCGCGATGGTCCTGCGCAGCCGGTTCCTCGTCGACGTCGAGTCCTACAGCAGGGTGGAGGGTCGGCCCCTCTTCGCCCCCGAGATCGAAGCGGCCA
>JBFIDS010000060.1:0-11635 GCA_041603715.1 Paraconexibacter sp.
AGGCGCTGCGGCTCGTGGCGGCGGTCGAAGGACGCTCCGAGCATCCGCTCGGCGCCGCGCTCGTCCGCGCGGCCCGCGAGCGCGGGGTGGAGGCCGTCGTCCCGGAGCAGTTCGAGGCGCTCCCCGGCCGCGGAGCCCGGGCGACCGTCGACGGCCGGACGCTGTGGGTCGGCGGCCCCCGGCTGGTCGCCGAGCAGGTCCCGCGGCCGCCGACGGCGCTCGAGGAGCTCCACCGCGCCGGGCAGACCGTGATCGTGCTGGGCGAGGAGACGCAGGTGCTCGCCGTGTTCGCCCTCGCGGACGTCGTGCGACCGGAGGCCGCGGAGGCGGTCGCCGCACTGCGCGCGGGCGGCGTCGAGCGGACGGTCATGCTGAGCGGGGACGCCGAGCCGGTCGCGGCGGCCGTCGCCGCGCAGGTCGGGGTGGACGATCACCGGTCCGGGCTGCTGCCCGCCGACAAGGTGGAGGAGGTGCGGGCCCTCCAGGAGCGGATGCCGGTCGCGATGGTGGGGGACGGCGTCAACGACGCGCCGGCGCTCGCCGCGGCGCGCGTCGGGGTCGCGATGGGTGCCGCGGGGTCCGACGTCGCCCTGCACAGCGCCGACGTCGCCCTGATGTCGGACCGCCTGGATCGGCTCCCCGAGGCCCTCACGGTCGCCCGCCGCGCGCGGTCGATCATGCGCGCGAACGTCGTCGCGTCCCTCGTGGTCAAGGGCGTTCTCGTCCTTCTCGCCCCCTTCGGACTCGTCACGCTCGTCGTGGCCGTGGCCGCCGACATGGGCATGTCCCTGCTCGTCACGTTCAACGCGATGCGCCTGCTGCGGCCCGGTGGCGGGCGGGCTGCGCACGCCATGCGTGGCGACGCGCGGAGGCGGATGCTCCCCAGGGCGGTCCCGAGCGAGAAAGGCCGCTGACGCACCGCGGGAGCGCCCGCGGAACGTCAGCCATCCCGACCATCGCTCACGCGGACCGCGCTTTGCTACGGTCGGGCCGCAGCACCGGACGAGACGCGCGCCGTACCCGGTCAAGCGAAGACGACGCGCAGCTGTCAACCGAAGACGCTCGTCCGGAGGTGCGTGATGGTCTGGGTCGTTCTGTTTCTCGCGGGGCTCTTCGAGACGGTGTGGGCGCTCGCGCTCAAGGAGTCCCACGGCTTCTCGCGGCTCGTCCCCACGATGGTCTTCGTCGGCGGCCTGGTCACGAGCATGGTCCTCCTCGGCTGGGCGCTGCGCGACCTGCCGGTCGGTACCGGCTACGCGGTGTGGACGGGGACGGGTGCGGTCGGCGCGGCCGTCGCCGGGATCGTCCTCCTCGGCGAGTCGGCCGCGGTGGGTCGCGTCCTGCCCATCGCCCTCATCGCCGTCGGGATCGTGTGGCTCGCGCTCGCCGGATGAGGCTATGGGCGTCCGTCGGATCGCCCGGGTCGGACCGAGGGACGTGCAGGTCCTGCGACGGGGGTCGTCCATTGGTCGAGATGGAGCGCCGATCGTCGCCCGGCGAGTCATCCTCGCCGACACAAGTCCCGTGCTCTCGAGTCCGAAGCCCGTCCATGAGATGACCGCCCGGCGCACCCAGACCCTTCAGCAGCTCATCGAGCGGTCCTTGTACCCGTTCGACGAGGGGGCGATCGCCGAGGCGATCCTCCTGCGCGCCGCGGCACGGCGCACCGTGCCCGACCTGGACCTGCGCAGCGCGGGCAACGGGACCGATGCCGAGGTCGTACGGTCGTTCCGCCACGACAACCGTGCGCGTTCGTTCCGCCTCGCGTCGAACCGGCAGCGGTCGTCGCGCCGGTAGCGGCCGATCGCCGCCGTGCCCGGGGCCCCCGGCCCCGTCGGATATCCGTCCGGTCGCTCCCCTGCGCTCTCAAGTTCGGCCCGCAACGGTCGTCAGAAGGGTTGTGCGGCATCGACGCATCACGAGGGCGATGGGGCGGCTCTCGGGGCGTGCCCTCGTCGTCGCGTGCGCCGTGGTGGGCATGCTCGGTGCGACGGCGGCCTTCACGGTCCTCACCGCCACCGACGCCCGGCGCGACGCCCGACTCGACCAGGGACGCCGCGCCGACCAGGCCGCGGCCGCGTTGCGCACGGCGCTCCTCCTCACCGTCGACCGCCTCTCGGCGGCCGCCATCTCGCTCGGCAACCACTCCATCGATCCGTCCGATCCCGGTCCGCACGATACGGACGAGGCTCTCGCTCACCTGTTCGGTCAGCCGGCCCTGTGGGGAACCGGGCTCGCGCTCGCGGTCGATCACGGCGAGCGCGCCGTGCTCGAACGGCGCCTCGGGCGGCCGATCACCGATCTCAGCGGAGGGCGCGCCGCGCGCCGCGACCGTTACGTCGTGCCCGTCGCCGTCCGCTACCGCGACGGAAGCACCGCCGGCCTCGGCGCGGATCTCGCGTCGGACCCGGTCCGTGGACTCACGCTCGAGCGCGCCGCGATCACCGGCACGCCGCAGATCACCGCTCCGGTGAGGCTGCTCGGGGGCCGCACACAGCTTCTCGTCGCCTACGCGCCGATCATGCGGGGCACGGGGGCGTCGCTGCCCCAGAGTCTGCAGGGTTACGTCGTCGGCGCGTACCGCGGCGACACGCTGCTCACGCAGCTGCGAGGGGTCGTCGGTCCCGGCACGCGGTTCGCACTCCGGGACCGGGGCGTCACCGTCGGACGCGGGGACGCGGCACTGCACGACGCGGTCACACGCACCGTCGCCGCCGGGGGCCGGCGCTTCGAGCTGAGCGTCGGCCGCCCACCTGTCCGGGCCCAGAGCGCCGTCATCGTCGGTGTCGCCGGAAGCATCATCAGCCTGCTCGTCGCCCTCCTGCTCGCGGTCGGCCTGCGCCGCGAGGACCGCGCCGTCCACGCCTCCGCCGTCGACGCCCGCCGGCGCGAGCACGCCGAGGCGTCGTTCGCCGCGGCGTTCGAGCAGGCCCCGATCGGGATCGCCATCATCGACGCGGCCGGCCGGATCGAGGAGGTCAACGCGGCCTTCTCCTCCTTCACCGGTTACCCCGCGGCCGTGCTCGCGGGCCGCCCGCTCCCCGACTTCGTCCACCCGGAGGACCGTGAGGACGCGGCGCAGACGATCCGCAGGCTGGGCCGCGATGACGGCGCGTCCGAGACCGAGCAGCGCCTCCTCACCGCGGACGGACGGGTCGTGTGGACCGCGATCACCGCGACAGCGATGAGCGACGGCGACGCCAGCGCCGACCGCCTGCTCCTGCACTGCGAGGACGTGAGCGACCGGCGTGCCTACGAGGCCCGGCTGCAGCACCTCGCCAACCACGACCCGCTCACCGGCCTGCTCAACCGCCGGGCCTTCACGGAGGAGCTCGAGCGCCACGCGGCGCGCGTGCGCCGCTACGGCGACCGGGGCGCGCTCCTCATGATCGACGTCGATCACTTCAAGGCCGTCAACGACGTCCTCGGCCACAGCGCCGGTGACCGCGTGATCATCGACGTCGCACGCGGCCTGCAGAGCCGCCTGAGGGAATCCGACGTCGTCGCGCGGCTGGGGGCCGACGAGTTCGCCGTCCTACTGCCGGAAGCCGATGAGGCCCAGGCTCAGCGCGTCGCCGAGACGCTGCTCGCCGACGTTCGCGCGCTCGTGGTCCCCGGTGCCCTCGGACCGCGCCCGATCTCCGCGAGCATCGGCCTCCACGCGACCCGCGCCACCGACGACGTGACGGCCGAGGCGCTCATGATGTGCGGGGACCTCGCACTGCTCGACGCGAAGGAGGCCGGCCGCAACTGCGTGGTGCGCTACGCGCCCGGCCCGTCCGACAGCGTCCGCACGGAGGCCCGCCTCTCCTGGGTCGACCGCATCCACCGCGCCCTGGAGTCCGACGACTTCGTGCTGCGCTACCAGCCGATCGTCGACCTCCCGACGGGGCGTACCGTCGCCGCCGAGGCCCTCGTGCGCCTGCGCAACGCCGACGGCGACCTCGTGCTGCCGGGCGCGTTCCTCGAGATCGCCGAGCGCTACGACCTCGCCCCGCGGCTCGACCGCTGGGTGCTCGAGCACGCGATCGCGGACCTCGCGACCGTCGCGGCCGACGCGCCCGACGTCACGATCGCCGTCAACCTCAGCGCTCGGTCGCTCGCTGACCCCGAGCTGCTCCCCGCCCTCGAGCGCATGCTGCGCGAGCACGACGTCAACCCGTCCTCGCTCATGCTCGAGCTGACCGAGACGACCGCGGTGAGCGACATCCCGCAGGCCCAGGCGTTCGCCCGCCGGCTGCACGCGCTCGGCTGCCGGCTCGCGCTCGACGACTTCGGCACCGGCTTCGGGTCCTTCTACTACCTCAAGCACCTGCCCTTCGACG
This sequence comes from Paraconexibacter sp., assembly GCA_041603715.1. Taxonomy (GTDB): domain Bacteria; phylum Actinomycetota; class Thermoleophilia; order Solirubrobacterales; family Solirubrobacteraceae; genus Paraconexibacter. The sequence continues at coordinate 4,326 of JBFIDS010000060.1, forward strand.
TGCTGAAGATCGACGGGGAGTTCGTTCGCTCGTGCGTGGAGAACGAGCTCGACCGCCGCATCGTCGCCGCGATCGTCGACATCGCCCGCAGCGCCGGCAGCGTGACCGTGGGCGAGCATGCCGGCAACCAGGCGTGCGTGAACATGCTCCGGGATCTCGGCGTCGACCGCGGCCAGGGCTACCAGCTCGGCGTGCCGGACACGCTCTCGGCGCTCCGGTCACGACTCGCCGAGGAACGCGCCGAGGCCTGTCCCGCCCGCACGGCCCCGCATCGCTGACGCGCGGCGGCCGCGTACCATGCGCCGCCGATGGCGCCGACGACCCTTCGCGCGCGGCTCGTGCCGCTGCTCCTCGCCACGGTTCTTCTCGCGGGTCTCGCGGTCGCCGCCGGGATGCTCCTGCGCTCCGACGAGGACCCGTCGGCCGGGCCGCTCGACGTCTCCTTCCTCGGCTTCGCCCAGCCCGCATCGGTCGGAGGCATGTTCTACGTGAACACCGGCGACGCACGGAACACCGGTGACGAGCCGGTGCGCATCCGCAACGTGCGGCTCGTGGACGCCTCGCCGGGTGTCGTGCTGCGCGGACTGCGTCGGAATCCTCTCGACGACGACGGCCAGCGCTTCGACCTCGCCGGGGGCCGTACGCTGCTCGCCGACGCACAGCGCCAAGGTCTCGGGACGGGGTTCCCCGACGTGGTCGGGGCGACGCTGCAGCCCGGCGCGGAGACCTGGCTCGTGCTGCTCCTGCGCGCGCCGCGGAGGGCGGGGCTCGTGAGGATCCCGGCACTGGAGATCCGCTACACGGCGGGCGACGACGAGTGGCTCACGCGGGTGAACGTGGGGCACACCGTGTGCGTTGGCGCCAGCGGCCCCGACTGCGGCTGAGCGCGCCCCGGGGCTCGCGCCGTCACGAGGTCGCGCGGACGAGCCGGTCCCTCAGCGCGAGCAACCGATCACGGACGTCGTCGGGAGCGTCGAGCAGGTCGAAGTCCACGCCGAGCATGCCGATCCGCATGACGAGCCAGTCGAGGTGGTCGTCGGCCGTCGTGTACTCGCAGGTCCCGTCGTCGCGCGCGATGAGCGCAGCGGACTGCGTGCCCGGTCGATCTTCGAGCGACTGCGCCGTCGCGTGCAGCCGGAGCCGGACCTCGTATCGCGACGGCGCCAGCGCGATATTCTCCGCGAGGTAGGCGGCTGCGTCGCCCCCGGGGATCGGGCGGGCGGTGAAGCGCGTCCCGCCGCCGACGGGGCTCGTGAGGCGGTCGAGACGGAAGGTGCGCCATGCGTCGCGCTGCACGTCCCACGCGACGAGGTACCAGCGGCGGCCGCGGTGCACGAGCCCGTGCGGCTCGACGTCGCGTCGCGTCGCCTCGCCGTCGCGTCCGGTGTAGCCGAACCGTACGCGCGTGAGGTCGCGACAGGCGGTCGCGAGGACCGCGAGCACATCGGGGTCCACGGTCGGACCGGTCGGCGACGAGGTCGCCATCGCGGACTGCAGGGCGCCGACCCGCCGGCGGAGGTGGGCGGGGAGGACCTGCTCGAGCTTGACGAGGGCACGGACGGCGGTCTCCTCGATGCCGGTCACCGCCGCCCGGGCCGCGGTCCGCAGGCCGACGGCGATCGCGATCGCCTCGTCGTCGTCGAGGAGCAGCGGCGGCATCGCGGTCCCGGCCGCGAGGCGGTACCCGCCGGCCGGCCCCGTGAGCGACTCGACGGGGTAGCCGAGGCCGCGCAGGCGCTCGACGTCGCGGCGGATCGTGCGCACGGACACGCCGAGCCGGTCCGCGAGGACCTCGCCCGGCCAGTCCCGGCGCCCCTGGAGGAGCGAGAGGAGCGTGAGCAGCCGGCCGGACGTCGATTCGGGCACGTCCGCAGAATCCCATCCGTTCAGGACGGAACCTGGCCGCAATGGTGCGTAGGGTCGTCGCCGACCACGGGACCAGCGGCGGAAGGACGGGCGAATGGCGCAACGACACGAGACGGGCGAAGGGCCGGCGATCGAGGTGGAGGGGCTCGTGAAGGCGTTCGGCGACGTCCGGGCGCTCGACGGCGTCGACCTCCAGGCGGCGGCGGGGACGGTCCTCGGGGTCCTCGGCCCCAACGGGGCGGGGAAGACGACCGCCGTCCGCGTCCTCACCACCCTCCTCACGCCGGACGCCGGGCACGCGAGGGTCGCCGGGCTCGACGTCGTCTCCGATGCCGTGACGCTCCGGGCGCGGATCGGGCTCGCGGGGCAGTACGCGGCGGTCGACGAGGCGCTCACCGGCCGCGAGAACCTCGTCATGGTCGGCCGGCTCTACGGCGAGCGCCGTTCCTCCGCGCAGGCCCGCGCGACGGATCTCCTCGAGCGCTTCTCGCTCACCGACGCGGGAGACCGACCCGCGAAGACGTACTCGGGCGGGATGCGGCGCCGCCTCGACCTCGCGGCGGCGCTCGTCGCCCGGCCCCCGGTCCTCTTCCTCGACGAGCCGACGACGGGCCTGGACCCGCGCAGCCGACTGGACCTCTGGGCGACGATCGAGGACCTGGTCGCCGACGGGACGACGGTCCTCCTCACGACGCAGTACCTCGACGAGGCCGACCGGCTCGCGGATCGCATCGCGGTGATCGACCGCGGGAAGGTGATCGCCGACGGCACCGCCGACGAGCTGAAGGACCGCGTCGGGGGCGAGCGCATCGAGGTGCACCTCGGGGATCCCTCCGGCGGGCCCGCCGCCGTCCGCGCGCTCGCGGCGATGGGGGCCGAGCCCCCCGTTCAGGAGGGCCCGACGGTCCGCGTCGCGGTCCGGGAGCGGCGGGGCGCGATCGTCGAGGCCGTCCGTCTGCTCGACGAGGCCGGGATCGACGTCGACGACGTCGCGGTACGGCGTCCCACGCTCGACGACGTCTTCCTCACCCTCACCGGCCACGCCGCGGTGACCGCCCCCGACGACGAGGACCGACAGGAGGTCGCGGCATGACCCGGCATCTCACCGACACGCTCATCATCGCCGAGCGCAACCTCGTCCGGCTGCCGCGCACGCCGGACCTCATCATCGCCTTCACCGTGCAGCCCGTGATGTTCGTGCTGCTCTTCGCCTACGTCTTCGGCGGGGCGATCTCCACTCCGGGCTACGACTACATCGACTTCCTGCTCCCGGGGATCATCGTCCAGAACATCGCCTTCGGAGGGTTCGTCACCGCGCTCGGACTCTGCGAGGACCTCAACAAGGGCCTCGTCGATCGCTTCCGGTCCCTCCCGATGTCCCGGGCCGCCGTGCTCGCCGGGCGGACCCTCGCTGACATGGTGACGAACACGGTCTCGCTCACGGTGCTGCTCGTCACCGGGCTCATCATCGGGTTCTCCTTCGACGCGTCCGTCGTGGAGGTCGTCGGCGGGATCGGGCTGCTCGTCCTCTTCGGCTACGCGTTCTCATGGGTCTTCGCGCTCCTCGGGACGATGGTGTCGACACCGGAGGCGGCGAACTCGGTCGGCTTCCTCGCGGTCTTCCCGCTCACCTTCATCTCGTCGGCTTTCGTGCCCGTCGAGTCGATGCCGGCAGGCCTCGAGGCGTTCGCGGAGGTCAACCCCTTCACGGTCGTCGTGGACGCGATCCGTCACCTCTGGCTCGGGGCGCCGGACGGAAGCGTCCTCGGCGCGGTCGCGTGGTCGCTCGCGATCCTCGCGGTGTTCGCGCCTCTCGCGGTGGGCCGCTACCGCGCGGCGGCGAAGCGCAGCTGAGCCCGGGTAGGGTCCGCTCATGCCCACCTACAACCTCCAGGGGAAGGTCGCCCTCGTCACCGGGGCGGCGCGCGGCATCGGGTTCGCGACGGCGCAGGGGCTCATCGCACGCGGGGCGTCCGTCGTCGTCGTCGACCTCGATCAGGACGCCTGCGACACCGCGGCCGCGCGGCTCCACGACACGAAGGCGATCGGGCTCGCCGCGGACGTCACGGACCGCGGGGCGCTCCAGCGTGTCGTCGCCACGGCGGTGGAGCGGTTCGGTGGCCTCGACGTCGTCGTCGCCAACGCCGGCATCGGGTCGACGGGCGCGACGTTCCGCGCGACGTCGAGCGAGAGCTTCGACCGCGTGCTCGACGTCAACCTGCACGGCGTCGTGCGGACCGTGCAGGCGGCGCTCCCCGAGATCGTCGCGCGCAAGGGCCACGTCGTCGTCGTCGCGTCGATCTACGCGTTCTTCAACGGCATGGGGGCGTCCGCCTATGCCATGAGCAAGGCCGGGGTCGAGCAGTTCGGGCGGGCGCTGCGGGTCGAGCTCGCCCAGCACGGAGCGAGCGCGAGCGTCGCGTACTTCGGGTTCATCGACACGGAGATGGTGCACCGCGCGATCGACGCCGACCCGCTCGTCGGAAAGCTGTTCGAGATCGTGCCGCGACCGCTCGCCAAGCGGCTGCCGCCGTCCGAGGCGGGGGAGGCGATCGTGCGGGGGATCGAGCGCCGGTCGCCGCGGATCATCCGCCCCCGCCGCTGGACGGCGCTCTCCGTCCTGCGCGGGATCGTCAACCCGATCTCGGACCGTCAGATGGTGCGGGACGCGCGGGCGCAGGCGGTCATGCGCGCCTTCGACGAGCGCGCCGGGCAGGACCAGTCGACGACGGCCTGACGGTGCCGCGCGCTCAGCGCCGCGCGACGGAGGGTGCGGCCGGGGTGTCGATCCGGCGCAGTTCGACGACCGGGAGGTCGTGCGGCTCGGTGCTCGCGACGTAGGCGGGCAGGCCGCCGAGGGCCGGCGCGGCGGCGTAGGCCTCCTCGACGGCGCGGACGTAGCCGCCCCGGACGACGGCGGTGCCCGCAGCGCGGGCATCCCGCAGGCGCGCGCGGCCGGCGGCGGAGCCGATGTAGGTCCACACGCGCTCCGGGAGCGCCCGGCCGTCGATCCGGGAGACGGCGTTCGTGACCTCGACCCGGTCGTAGTTGCGCTCGCGCGCGTCGAGCACCGCGAGCGTCGCGGCGTCGGCGGGCACGAGCACCCCGGTCACGCCCGCGTCCTCGTCGTCGGTGGGTTCGATGTCGAGGAACGCGACGTGCACGTGGGCGCGCACGCCGGTCTCGGCGTCGACGTAGTGCTTGTAGCGGGGCAGGTCGGCGACGTTGTCCATCGCGACGCCCCAGTGACGCCGCCAGCCGACGAGGCGGGCGGCGGGGGCGCCGCCATGCTCGGCGACGAGCGACCCGTAGGCGAAGATCGCATGCTCCATGCACCAAGAATCGCACTCCGGCCGGACCGGAGCGCGACCAGCCGATGTGGTCGCGCCCCGGTCCGGGTCACGCGGCGGCGGTCGTCGTCCGTCCGCGGGCCGAGGCGTCGTTGCGCATCGCCCGCAGCTGCCAGACGGCGTAGGCGGCGGCGTCGACGGTCGCGACGGCGAACACGATCGGCACCCAGGCGGGGGCGCCGAGGAGGAGGGCGACGACGAGGTCGATCGCGAGGACGATCGCGGCGATCTCGGCGAGGACGAGCTTGCGGCGGGTGGTCATGGCGGGCATGTCGGGGCTCCGTTCGGTCGTTGACGTGATCGACGGTGCCGACCGACAGGAAGCGCCGCAATGACCTCTCAGGTAGGCGACACGCGTCATGCCCGGGGCTATCGTCACCGGCGATGACGACGACCACCGCACCCACCCTCACCGTCGGCGAGATGCTGCGTGACTGGCGGCGACGGAGGAGGCTGAGCCAGCTCGATCTCTCCCTGGAGTGCGCCGTCTCGGCGCGGCACCTCAGCTTCGTGGAGACGGGGCGCTCGCGGCCCGGCCGGGACCTCGTCCTCCACCTCGCCGAGCACCTCGACGTGCCGCTGCGCGAGCGCAACACGCTCCTCCTCGCCGCCGGCTACGCCCCGGTCTACCCGGAGCGCCCGCTCGACGACGACGCGCTCGCACCCGTCCGCGCCGCGCTCGACACGATCCTGACGGGACACGACCCGTACCCGGCGGTCATCGTCGATCGCCGCTGGGACCTCGTCACCGCCAACCGGGCCGCTCTCGGCATTCTCTCCGACGGCGTCGACCCCGCGCTCCTCGCGCCGCCCGCCAACGCGCTGCGCGTGGTCCTCCATCCCGACGGTCTCGCGCCGCGCATCGGCAACCTCCCCGAGTACGCCGAGCACCTGCTCATGCGCCTGCAGCGCCAGGCGCTGCTCAGCGGGGACCGTGATCTCGACGAGCTCGCGCAGGAGCTGCGGGGCTACGGCGCGCTCGACGGGCGCCCCGCCGCCTCGATGGCCGTCGACGCGGCGCAGATGCTGTTCTCGCCGTTCGTCCTCGACACGGCCGACGGCGTGACGCTCCGGTTCTTCTCGACGATCGCGAGCTTCGGCACCGCGCTCGACATCACGGTCGCCGAGCTCGCGATCGAGTCGTTCTTCCCGGCCGACCCGCAGACGGCGGCCGAGCTGCGGGCGCGGTTCGGCTGACCGTCGGGCGCGGCCCCGGCCAGGCGCCGTCTACGCGTGGCGCAGCCGCGCGCGCTCGTCGTCGCCGAGCTCCCGCGGACCGCGCGCCGTCCCGTCCCAGCCGACGATGACCGTGCGGCCCGACGCGGCGACCGTCCCGTCCGGGAGCAGGATGTCGTGGTCGAGGCCGATGGACTTCGTGCCGACGCGTCCGACCCGGACCTCGATGTCGACGTGCCCGTGGTCCTTGCGGACCTCCTGGCGGTAGTCGAGCTCGACACGGGCGAGGACGTAGGCCTGGTGGATCGACGGGGCTCCGAAGCGATCGACGAGGAAGGCCCCGCGGGCGTCCTCGAGCAGCTCGTGGTACACGGCCTGGTTGAGGTGGCCGAGCATGTCCATGTCGCGCCAGCGCAGCGCGATCCGCATCCGGAAGGGGGCTGGGGGCGTGCCGTCGTCGCTCATCGGCCGGGCACCCTACGCGACCGGTCGCGCCCGCCGGGTCCAGGCTCAGGTCCGGCCGACGCGGACAGCGACGCTCGTGCCCCAGGGGTCGCGGGCGACGATCGTGCCGTCGGCCGCCTCGTCGACCGGCGCCCCGGCCGCACGCAGTCGCGCCGCCGTCGCCGCGACATCCCGCGCGTCGTCGAGGAACACCGTCCACCGGTGCAGTCCCGCGGTGTGCGCGGGCGCGGGCCCGACGCCCTCACCCGCCCAGGTGTTCACGGCGACGTGATGGTGGTACCCGCCGGCGGCGAAGAACTCCGCGCCCGGGTAGGTCGTCATCGTCTCGAACCCGAGCGCGTCGACGTAGAACACGCGGGCCCGGGCGACGTCCCCGACGTGGAGGTGGACGTGCCCGACGGCGAGCCCGCCCGCGGCGTGGTGGCTCGGCTCCTCGGCGGCGGTGAGCGCGAG
>JBFIDS010000061.1:0-11545 GCA_041603715.1 Paraconexibacter sp.
GAGTAGTTGAAGTAGTTGCAGACCGTGATGTACGGCCCCACGAAGCGCAGCAGCGGGTTGAGGATGCCCGTCGTCCGGGTCAGGCCCCGCAGCGCGACAGTTGTCGCGGGGTCGCGGGCGAGGCGCTCGACGGCGGACAGCGTCTTCCCGAGCTCCTCGTTGAGCTCGACGACACGTCCCTGCACCCGCGTACCGAGCTCGAGCGCCGGGATGATGCGCGGCAGGTTGCGCGGCAGCCGCGTCGCGACGCGCTCCAGGGAGCCGCTGAAGGCGGCGAAGTCGGTGAGGAACGGTCGCTGCGCGCGCAGGGAGGCGATCCCGGTATCGAGCGTCGGGACCGACTTCACGATGGTCTGGCGCAGCGCCTCGGGGTCGCGCGACCACGCCTCGAACACGTCGGCGCCGACGCGGAAGGAGTTCGCGTAACGGTCGGCGACCGGGGCGACGATTCGCGCGGCGTCCCCGAGCTCGGAGAAGAACCGGCGCAGTCCGGTGTCGTCGTCGGCGAGCAGGCGCGCAACCGGCTCGAGGTCCTCCAGGAGCGGGGGCAGCCCCTCGATCGCACGGTTGAGGCTCGGCCCGCGACGCGCGAGCGCATTCCCGAAGCCCTCGAGGTTCTGCTGCGAGGCTTCGCGCGTGTCCTCGTCGAAGGTCGAGTAGAGATCGTCGAGCTCGACCGGGAAGCGCGCCTGGTCGGGCGGCATCGTCGCGCCGTCCTCGAACGTGGAGGTCGCGGTGCCGCGCTCGATCTCGACGTACTTGAGCCCGAGCACCGAGCGTGGCCGCAGGTCGACCCGTGAGTCGGTCGGGTAGGAGCCCGCGTTCTTGTCGAGCTTGAGCGTGATCTCCGCCCCGGTCGTCCCGTCCGCGAGCCGGACGGGGACCATGCGCTCGACGATCCCCACGCGGAAGCCGCCCTCGCGGACCTCGTTGCCGGGGAGGAGGTTCGCTCCGCTCGCGACCTGCACCTTGAGCTGCGTCGTCGGGACGAACGGCAGTCCCGAGTTGGCGTTGTAGGCGAGGAACACCGCGACGACGACGATGAGCGTCGTGACCGCGCCGACGAGGACGGGGTTCGCGAGGATGCTCTGGCGGTTCTGACGCTTCACCGGTCAGGCCCCCAGCAGGAAGTCGAGGAGGGTGCGCTGCGTCACTTCGTCGCCCGGGGTGGCCCCACGGCCGCCGAGGCGACCGCCGAGCGCGTCGAGCGGCTCGCGCAGCGCGGGCGGCAGGACGTTCTCGGGGATGAGGCCGTCGAGCACGTCGTCGAGGAAGCCGTCGGGCTTCTTCGGCGCGGGCGCGTCCGGAGCGGGCGTGGCCGGTGTCGCCGGTGCGGGCGCGGCCGGAGCCGGCGCCTCGGGGGCGCCGTCCCCGTCGGCGTCGCCGGCGTCGCGCGTGGCCGCCTGGGGGGTCGCCGTCGGGTCCGGCTCGTTGATGCCGGGCCGGCGCGGCCCGAGGACGGCGGCGCAGCGCTCGCTGTCGGGATCGGTCTTCGCGCGTGCGGCGTCCCAGTAGAAGGAGCAGGAGGAGTCGAGGAATGCCGCGACCTTCAGCATGTGGCCGTCGCCGTCGAAGATGTTCGTCGCCTGGCCCTGGAAGTAGATGTAGCGCAGGATCGCCTCGAGGCCGGAGTAGCCCCCGGTGCCCCGCGGGTTGCGCGGGTCGTCCTCCACCGCGCGCGCCGGATCGTCGAGATCCTCGAGGGTGATCGCGAGGTTCGTCGACACCTCGGGCAGCGGCTCCGCGGCGCGGCCGAGCCGGCGGACCTGGGGACGGAGCTGCTCGACCGCGGGGCGCCCCTCGCGGGCGGCGGTCGCGAGGCTGCGGAAGGCGGGCCGGGACGCGAGCGAGAAGTCGCCGAGCGCGTCGAGCAGCCGCTTGAGGCGGCCGGACTCGCTGTCGAGCGCGGCGAGCGCGGGCGTCTGGCGGTCGGCGGCCTCGCCGAGCAGGCGCATCGTCGGCTGCAGCTCGGCGAGGAACGTCGGGAGACGACGGAACTGGCCGCGCAGCTCGGCCGACCGGGAGGCGGTGATCTCGGCCGTGTCGCGCGCCTCGCGCACGAAGCGCACGACCTCGTCGCGATCGTCGGCGAGAGCCTTCAGGACCGTGTCGGCGTCCTCGTTGAGCGCCCGGATCGTGCGGCGCTGGTCGGCGAGGAGCGCGAGCACGCGGTCGGTCTCCCGAAGGGCGGGGACGGCGCGGCGGATCGTCTCGTTGAGGTCGTCGCCGCGGGCGGCGAGGCCGGCCCCGAACTCCGAGAGGAGGATCGACAGGCGCTCACGGTACGGGCGGCGCAGGATGTTGTTCACGAGATCGACGGGGACCGTCGACTTCGTCTGCTCGACGGGCACCGTGCCGCCGGGCTCGAGCTCGGTCCGCGCCTTGCCGGGGTCGCAGTCGACGAAGTACTCGCCGATGAGCGACTGCGGGCGGGTCTCGCACTCCGTGTCCGTGCGCAGCGACCCGAAGCCGTCCTCCTCGATGCTCACCTTGATCCGCGCGCGGAAGTCCTCGCGGTCGAGCTCCATCGCCTCGATGGACCCCGCGCGGACCCCGGCGACCTTCACGTCGGCGCCCTCGATGAGGCCGAAGGCGTTGTCGAGCTCCACCCAGTACTCGCGGCCGCCGGCGTCGTCGCCGGAGGCGCCGGTCGAGGCGACCCAGGCGACGAGGAGGGCACCGAGCACCGCGAGGATGGCGATCGAGCGCTTCATCGGCCGGGCGGGATCTGGGTCGGGTCGCAGTTGAAGCCCGGCGGGACGAACGGGTTCGCGCCGTCCTCGGCGGGCCGCTCCGCGGAGCCGGGACAACGGTTGCGCTGGCCGATGCTCGCGGTCTGCCGGAAGAGCCCCTCGCGGAGTGCCTGCGGGATCGGCTGCAGCACCCCGTTGGCGAGGGCGAAGGCGTTGACGGTGAGCGCGTTGCGGCTCGCCGAGCCGTTGGCGTCGTAGATGCCGGAGTGGCTGAAGTCGTCGAACCAGCCCGTGAGGTCGACGCTGTAGGGCCGCAGGAACGCGAGGTGCGGGCGAGACCCGGCGAGGGACTTCGCGGAGGTCGGGAACGTCCCCTCCCGCTTCTCGCCGTTGCGCACCGCGGACCGCACGACCTGGTCTCGGAACGGCAGCGTCGCCTCGCCCAGCTCGATGAGGTCGTTGTCCTTCCCGGGCTGGCGGATCGTCCGCGACAGGTCGCGCACGACCGGCTGGGCGCTGCGGGCGAACGGCCGCAGCTCGGCGAGGACCGCACGGAGCTTCGGAGTGACCGGGCGGGTCTCGTCGATGAGCGGGTCGAGCTCGTCGAGCGCGCCGCGCAGGGACGCGAAGGTCGTGTTCGCCCGACGCATGAACGGCGGGAGCTCGGCGACCGCCCGCGACAGGGAGGCCTCCTCGGCGGCGATCGCGCCGGTCGTGTCGGCGAGCCCGTCGACGAGCGCGCTGAGGTCCGTGTCGCGGTCGGCGAGGTCGGTGACGAGCTCGGAGCTGCCGAGGAGGAACCGCTCGAGCAGCGGGGTGTCGCGGTTGATCTCGTCGAACAGCCGCCGCGAGGCGACGAACGACGGGTTGAGGTAGCGCCAACCCGCGTTCGCGGCCTCGCCCTGGCCGGCGTAGGCGTTCGCGCTGCCGCGGATGACGTCCTGCAGGCCCTTGCGGGCGTCCTCGTCGAAGAGCGCGAAGAGCTGGTCGAGGTCGACCGCCGACGTCGTCGAGGAGGAGGCGATGAGCCCGCCGTCCGGGATCGTCTCGCTCGGGTCGGCCGGGGTCTCGGCGGGGATCTGCAGGTCGACGTAGCGGTTGACGATGCCCGAGAGGGAGCCCGAGCGCAGGGTGGCGCGCGTGCCGCGGCGCAGCGGGGCGAGGTCGTCATCGATCTCGAGCGTCAGCTCGGCCTCGCCGTCTCGGGTGAGCTCGATCTCCTTGACGAGGCCGACCCGCCGGCCGGCGCTCTGGACGAGGTTGCCCTCCACGACCTGCGTGGCCGCCTGGAAGCGCACCTTCACGCGGTACGGGTCGTCGCCCGTGAGGATGACCGCGACGACGACGATCGCGAGAAGCAGGGCAGCGGCGACCGCGGCCCGAACGGCCGTGCCGCGTCCCTCCTCTGCGTTCTCGTGTTCAGTCACCCGACTCCCCAGCCTGCTGCTCTCGTGACGTCCCCTGCCCTTCGTGGCGTCGGCGTCAGTGCGGACCCTACTCTGGAAGGCGGTCGCCGTGCGCCGACCGGCGAACGTGGGCGTTCATCCGGGCGCGTCGGACCCGGTGGCGGGCCTCGCGGGAGGATCTGCGGGGTTTCGGCGCAGAACGGTGGTGCGCCGTCACGCGCGGGTCGGCACGCTCGGAGGGTGCCGCGATCCACGCCCGACAACCGGACGCGGATCGCGTCACCCGCGGCGGCGCGCCGAGAGCGGATCGTCCTGCTCGCCGACCTTCAGGGCGGCTGCGTCCACCGCTCGCAGCTCCTCCACGCCGGGATCTCCGGGGCGGCGATCTCGCGACGGATCGCCTCGGGCGAGCTCTTCCCGCGCCACCGCGGCGTGCACGCCGTCGGCCGGCGGGTCCTCGACGCCCGAGGGGAGGCATGGGCGGCCCTCCTCGGCGCGTGCGGCGGGATCGACACCGACGGGAGGGCCGCACGCAGGGCCGCGCTCGCGGAGGGGAGCGCACTCGCGGCGATGGGGTTGTGTCCACACCCGCCGTCGCCCATCGTCGTCGTCCGCGGCGGGCCCCTCACGCTCCGTGGCGTCACCGTGCGCACGACCCGCCGGCTGCCCGTCGGAGAGCTCGCGTGCACGGATGGGCTGTGGCACACGTGCTTCGAGCGCACGATGCTCGACCTCGCACCGCGCTCCTCGGTCGCCGAGCTGCAGGACGTCCTCGATCGCGCAGAGCGCCACCTCGGCCTCGACATCGACGCGCTGGACGCCGCCATCGACAGCGCGCGAGGCCGCCAGGGTCTGCGCAAGCTCCGACGCGCCCTGGAGCCGTTCCGCGCCCTCGCCGGCGAGGACCTCAGGAGCCTCCTCGAGCGCTTCGCCGCCCACGACGTGCGCCGTTCCGACCTCCCGGACCCGGAGATCAACGGGGTGATCGCCCTCGGCACCGGGCGTTCGATCACCGTCGACCTGGTGTTCCGCGCCGCACGGGGCGGCGTCGAGATCGACGGGCGCGCGTCACACTCCCGGGCCGTCCAGTTCGGCCGCGATCGCGAGCGCGATCGTGAGCTCCAGAAGCTGGGGTGGGTCGTTCTGCGGTTCACCTGGCAGGACGTGCGCCACCGGCCGGCCGCGGTGCTGCGGGACATCGCCGCCTTCGTGGACGCCTCGGGGAGCCGCCGGGCCGCGTGACGCGATCCACGCCCGCAAACCGGACGCAGATCGCGTCACCCGGGCGACCCGCAACCACCCCGTCTACGCGGGCGCGAGGTCGGCGACCGCGAGCGTCTGCGTGAACGGCACGCACCAGAAGTTGACCCGCGAGAGCGTGTTGAGATCGACGTCCTGCGGGATCTCGTACTGCTGGTCGCCCTTGCTGCCCTTGAGCTTGCCGAGGTCGACGTGGCCGCTCACGTCGCTCTCGTCGTTGCCCTCGGGGACGAGATAGACGCGCACCTGCGGCCCGGGGTCGATGTCGAAGCCCTTCGACAACGTGAGGACGCGCGTCCCGTCGGGCCGCCGCACGACGGACGCCCGGCCCTTCGCGTCATGGCCGCGGGCCTCGACGTCGGCGCGGAGGATCTCGACGGGCTGTGCGGGCTCCGGCTCCGGCTTCGGCGCGGACGGGGGCGGCGGGGTCGCCGGCGCGCCGTCCTCCTCGGCGGCGAGCGCCCGCTCCTCGGCCTCGATCTCGGCGAGCGCCGCCCGCTCGTCCGCCGTGACCGCCCCCTCCCCGTCGGCCGCCGCGATCTCGCTCGCCGCGATCCCCACGACGATGTCCTCGTCGACCTCCGTCTCCCGGATCGACGTCCAGTAGAAGCCGACGAGCGCGAGCGCCGAGCAGGTGAGCACGGTCGCGCGCGTCACGGTGCGCAGCGATCCGCGGCCCTTCGTGAGCTTGCCCGCGGTCGCGGCGACGACGAGGAACCAGGCGAAGCCGGCTCCGATCGACAGGTAGTAGTCGTCGAAGACGACCCCCGACCAGAAGAGCACCCCGCCGACGAGCGCCGCGACGACGGCGACGGGGGCGATGACGTGGAGCGCGGCGCGGCTCATGACCGCTTGAGGTCGACGCGGGCCATCGTCTGCGTGAAGGGCACGCACCAGAACACGACGGTCCGGTACTTCGCGACGTTCACGCCCTTCGGGATCCGGTACTGCTGGTTGCCCTTGCTCCCCTTGAGCTTGCCGAGATCGACGTAGTTCTTCCGCTTCCCGGTCTTCACGTCCGAGTCCTTGCGCACGCGCCCGGCGACGAGATACACGCGCACGTTCGGCCCGGGATCGATGCGGAAACCGCGCGACAGCGTGACGAAGCGCGCACCACCCGTACGCCGCACGACCGCGCCGCGCCCGCGCGCAGCGTGCCCCATCGCGACGACCTTGCCCGCGTACTGCTCGACGTCGGCGGCCGCGCGAGCGGTCGGCGGGGCGGCCATCGCCTCGGGCGCGAGGACCGCGAGCGCGGCGACCCCGGCGGCGGCCGTCGGGAGGAGCGATCTGATCGTCATGGGGCCAGTATCCGGCGGGGGATGTGACGTGCGGATGAACGAACGCGCCCGTTCCCGCGGGAATGCCTCAGCACGATCGAGGTGTGCACCGAGCGGCCGCACCCGTGACCGGCCCTGTCGAGCCGCCCTCAGCGATGCGGTCGCAGAGACACCGACCGCACGTTCCGTCTGTGGTAGAACCGCCGGGCGATCGATTCGGCCGGGAAGCCGCGCGACCCGCAGCCCGATCCGCGAAGGGAGCGCCAGGTGACAGACCTGCATGTCCAGGTATGGGGTGAGGGAGTCCCCGCCGTCTTCGTCCACGGCTCGATCTCAGCCGGCGAGGAGAGCTGGGAAGCTCAGCGACCGCTCGCCGACCACGGGTTTCGGATTCTGGTGCCGGACCGCCGAGGCTACGGCGACGCGGCGGAGGACGTGGGCGAGGATTACCTCCAAGACGCCGAGGACGTGGCCGAGCTGCTGCGCGACGGCGCACACCTCGTGGGGCACTCCTACGGAGCGGTGGGGGCGTTGCTCGCCGCGGCGCGGCGCCCCGATGCCGTCCTCTCGCTCGCCGTGGTCGAGCCTCCCGCGTTCGGGCTCCGGCGCGACGACCCGGCAGTGGCCGACCTCGTCGACGAGCTGGAGCGTCTCTGGGCGCAGCCCGATCTCAGCGATCGGGCGTTCCTCGACGCCTTCCTGCGCATCGTCGGCGCCCCTCCCGAGGAGATCCCGCAGGAGATGCTCGACCAGTGGGCCACCCAGGTGGGCCCGCTGCGACGTAGCCGCCAGCCGTCCGAGGCCGAGATCCCGCTCGACCTCCTCCGCTCCGCTCCGTTCCCGAAGCTCGTGGTCTCCGGCGGTCATCACCCGGCCTTCGACGCGGTCTGCGAAGAACTCGCACGGGGGCTCGGCGCCGAGCGGGCGGTCATCACGGGCGCCGGTCACGAGGTGCAGATGGTCGGGGAAGCGTTCAACGAGGCGCTGCTCGACCTCTGGCGCCGGGTCTGAAAGCAGGCGGCCCCGTTCGCCGGCTCGCAATGCGCGAGAGCGGTCGCAGCTCGTGTGCCGCTTCGCGCGGGTCGCCAGGAACAACACGCACCTCGGGGCGGCGATGTGCCGCGCGCTGGAGCTGGTCCCATCCACCGATCGGACGATCCTCACCACCCGGGCGAGGGGACCCGCCGCCGCGGCGCCCCCGCGCGCGTGCGCAGGTGGACTACGGTCCGTGGCATGACGACCGCTCAGGAGCCGACCCGCCGCGCCCGTCGCGCGATCTTCGACGACGACCACGAGGACTTCCGCGAGAGCGTGCGCCGCTTCCTGGCGAACGAGGTCGTCCCGCACTTCGAGGAGTGGGAGAAGGAGGAGCTCATCCCGCGCGAGGCGTTCGCGCAGGCCGGCGGCAACGGCTTCCTCGGCATGCAGATCCCCGAGGAGCACGGCGGGGCGGGCGTCGACGACTTCCGCTTCAACGTCGTCGTCAACGAGGAGTGCTGCTCCGCGGGGCTCGGCGGCTACGGGCTCGGCGTCGCGCTCCACAACGACATCTGCCTGCCGTACTTCCTCGAGTACTGCAACGAGGAGCAGAAGGAGCGCTGGCTCCCCGGCATCGCCGACGGCACCCTCATCACCGCAGTCGCGATGACCGAACCCGGCATCGGCTCCGACCTCGGCTCGATGAAGGCCAAGGCGATCCGGGACGGTGACCACTACGTCGTCAACGGCGCGAAGACGTTCATCACGAACGGCATCAACGCCGACCTCGTCATCACGGCGGTGAAGACCGACCCCAGCGAGCGCCATAAGGGCATCAGCCTCGTCGTCGTCGAGCGCGACACCCCCGGCTTCGAGCGCGGCCGCAACCTCGAGAAGGTCGGGATGCACTCCCAGGACACGGCCGAGCTGTTCTTCAACGACGCCCAGGTCCCGGCCGCCAACCTGCTCGCCGACGAGGGCAAGGGGTTCTCCTACCTCGTCGCCAACCTCGCCCAGGAGCGCCTGTCGATCGCGATCGCGGGCGTCGCGACCGCGGAGGCGGCGCTGCAGGCGACGCTCGAGTACGTCCGCGAGCGCACCGCCTTCGGCCAGTCGATCGGCAGCTTCCAGAACACGCGCTTCGTCCTCGCCGAGTGCCGGACCGAGATCGACGTCGCCCAGGCGTTCGTCGACCAGTGCATCGTCGAGCTCGGCCGCGGCGAGCTCACGGTGGAACGCGCTGCCGAGGCGAAGATGTTCTGCACGGAGCTGCAGGGCCGCGTCATCGACAAGTGCCTGCAGATGTTCGGCGGCTACGGCTACATGCTCGAATACCCGATCGCCCGCATGTACGCCGACGCGCGCGTGACGCGCATCTACGGCGGGGCGAACGAGATCATGCGGGAGATCGTCGGCCGCTCGATGGGTCTCTGAGCGCCCGACCCTCGTCGGATCCCCCAGCCGCGGTCATCGCGGTGGTGGCGCCACCCCGTTCCCGCCGCGGGCGCGGTCGTCTACGGTCCCGTCCATGAGCACCGTTCAGACCGCCCCGCCGCGCCGTCGCGCGATCTTCACCGACGAGCACGAGGACTTCCGCGAGAGCGTCGGCCGCTGGATCGACAACGAGGTCGTCCCCCACTTCGACCAGTGGGAGAAGGACGGCATCGTCCCCCGCGAGGTCTTCGCCGCCGCGGGCGCGAACGGCTTCATCGGCACCCAGATCCCCGAGCAGTACGGCGGGGCCGGCGTCGACGACTTCCGCTTCAACGTCATCGTCGGCGAGGAGTGCTTCCGCCGCGGGCTCGGCGGCTTCGGGGTCGGCCTCACCCTGCACAACGACGTCTGCCTGCCCTACTTCCTCGAGTACTGCGACGAGGAGCAGAAGGAGCGCTGGCTGCCCGGCATCGCCGACGGCACGCTCATCACCGCGATCGTCATGACCGAGCCGGGTACGGGGTCCGACCTCGCGAACATCAAGACGAAGGCGATCCGCGACGAGTCCGACCCCGACACCTACGTCGTCAACGGGTCGAAGACGTTCATCACGAACGGGATCAACGCCGACCTCGCGGTGACCGCGGTGAAGACCGACCCCTCGCAGCGCCACAAGGGCATCTCGATGCTCATCATCGAGCGCGACAACCCCGGCTTCGAGCGCGGCCGCAACCTCGAGAAGGTCGGGATGCACTCCCAGGACACCGCGGAGCTCTTCTTCAACGACTGCCGCGTCCCCACGAAGAACCTCCTCGTCGCCGAGGGCAAGGGCTTCGGCCAGATGGTCCACAACCTCGCCCAGGAGCGACTGTCGGTCGCGGTGGCCGGCGTCGCCTGCGCCGAGGCGGCGATCGCGTTCACGCTCGAGTACGTGAAGGACCGCGAGGCGTTCGGCCAGAAGATCGGGACGTTCCAGAACTCCCGTTTCCTCCTCGCGGAGTGCCGCACCGACGTCGACGCGGCGCAGGCCTTCCTCGACGCGTGCACGATGGAGCTCGTCGAGGGCACGCTGTCGGTCGAGCGCGCCGCCGCGCTGAAGCTCTACTGCACCGAGGTCCAGGGCCGCGTCATCGACAAGTGCCTGCAGCTCTTCGGCGGATACGGCTACATGCTCGAATACCCGATCGCCCGCCTCTACGCCGACGCGCGCGTGAGCCGCATCTACGCGGGGTCCAACGAGATCATGAAGGAGATCGTCGGGCGCGGCATGGGCCTCTGATGCTCTCCCGCTGATCCGTCGAGGCGCGTTGCCCGCATTCCTCAGGGAATGGACATCGCGATCATCGGAAGCGGGATCAGCGGCCTCGTCGCCGCCCACCATCTCCACCCGCGTCATGACATCACGCTGTTCGAGGCCGACGAGCGCCTCGGCGGCCACACGAACACCGTCCGCGTCGAGACCGACGCGGGCGCGTGGGACGTCGACACCGGCTTCATCGTCTGCAACGACCGCACGTACCCGAACTTCCTTGCTCTGATGGACGAGCTCGGGGTCGCCACCCGGCGCACCCACATGGGCTTCAGCGTCAGCGCCGACCACGAGGACTTCGAGTACGCGGGCACGCCGAGGGGGCTCTTCTGCCAGCCGCGCAACGCGGTGCGCCCCGAGTTCCTGCGGATGATCCGCGACCTCTTCCGGTTCAACCGCGAGCTCGAGGAGATCGCCGCCGACCCGTCCGACCCGCGCGGGGAGCAGTCGCTGCTCGGCCGCCTGCGCGACGGCGGCTACAGCGAGTACTTCGCCCAGCGGCTCATCGTCCCGCAGGCGAGCGCCGTGTGGTCGGCGGAGCCGGCCCAGCTCGACGCCTTCCCGATCCGCTTCATGGCGCGCTTCTTCGCCAACCACGGGATGCTCGACCTCCGCAACCGGCCGGTGTGGATGACGATCGAGGGAGGCTCTCGCAGCTACGTCGACGCGATCGTCGCGCCGATGCAGGACCGCGTCCGCCTCGCGACGCCGATCGCGTCCGTCCGCCGCTTCGACGACCACGTCGAGGTGACGCCGCGCGGCGGCGCGCCCGAGCGCTTCGACGAGGTCGTCCTCGCCTGCCACTCCGACCAGGCCCTCTCGATGCTCGCCGACCCCAGTCCCGAGGAGCGCGAGATCCTCGGCGCGATCCCCTACCAGCGCAACGAGGCGGTCCTCCACACGGACGCGAGCCTGCTCCCCCGCCGCCGCGCCGCCCGCCAGGCGTGGAACTACCACCTCCTCGCAGAGCCGAAGGACCGCACGACGGTCACCTACGGGATGAACCACCTGCAGGGTCTCGACGCTCCGCACGAGTTCTGCGTGACGCTCAACCTCACCGAGCGGATCGACCCGTCGAAGATCATCCGGACGATCGACTACGCCCACCCGGTCTTCACGCCGCACGGCGTCGCCGCCCAGGCGCGGCACGCGGAGATCAGCGGCGTGCGCCGGACCCACTTCTGC
>JBFIDS010000062.1:0-11534 GCA_041603715.1 Paraconexibacter sp.
CGTCGCCGCGTGCACGCCGCCGGCGCCCGCGCCGGGCGCCACCGACTTCGGCGCACCTTCTCCCTCGTCGCCGACCCGACCGCGCCCGCTCACCGCGCGCGCCCGGACGGGACGCCACCGCGAACCGACCCGGCGGCGCGCGTCGCCCCAGCACCCGGGCCGGCGTCGCGCGACCCGCAGGCGTTTGAGCCGGCGTCTCCGGTCGGGAGTGACGTTCGCTGGGCCTGGTCCAGCAAACGTGACCTGGGGGGCTCGGTTACAGCGTCGCGAGCAGCGCGTCCGCGACCGCGTCGGCCGCCGTGTCCGCTCCGCCGCAGAGGCGCCGCGACGCCTCGCCGCGGCGGTAGAAGAGCATCGCGTCGTGCTCCCACGTCGCCCCGACGCCACCGTGGACGAAGATCGTCTCCGGCGCCGTGTAGTCGAGCGCCGAGATCGACTGCACGCGCGCGGCGTTCGCGAGAAGCCCGAAGCGGTCGCGGTCCTCGTCCCACGCGCGACCCGCGGCGACGACGAGCGATCGGGCGTTCTCGATCCGGCGCAGCATCTCGACGAGCTTGTGCTTGATCGCCTGGTAGGAGCCGATCGCGCGGCCGAACGCGATGCGGTCGACCGCGTAGTCGCGGGTCATGGCCAGCGCGCCGTCGGCGGCACCGACCGACTCGGCCGCGAGCAGCACGAGCTGCAGGTCGGCGCCGTCACGTACGCGCGCGGCGGCGAGCTCGAGCCGTGTCCCACGGGCACCGTCGAAGGTGACGTCGGCGAGCGAGCGGGTGCCGTCGTAGGCAGCGCGCAGGGCGATCTTCACGCCCTCGGCGTCGGCCTCGACGACGAGCGCGACCGGCCCGCCCGTGTCCTGCCCGACGACGACGAGCACGTCGGCGCCATCGGCGTCGAGCACGCCGCGGACCGTGCCGCGGACCTCGGTGACGGCCACGGACAGCGTCGTGCTGCGCTCACCCAGCCGGGCGTCGACGAGCGCCGCGCGGCGCTCACCGCGGGCCCGCGCGCCACGCAGCTCGGCGTCGGCGCCGGCGGCCTCGAGCAGCGCGCAGGCAGGAAGATGACCGAGGAGCCGTGCGTCGGCGAGCCGCCGGCCGCATTCCTCGAGCACGAGCATCGCGTCGTAGGGCGCGAGGCCGGCCCCGTCGGCGTCCTCGCCGGTGAGCAGTCCGGACCAGCCCGCTTCGACCGCGACGGGCCACAGCGACTCGGCGGACTCGCCGTCGAGCACGGCTCTCGCCGCCTCGACGGTCGGCCTGCGGTCGAGGGCGCCGGCCGCGGCCTCGATGAGGAACTCCTGCTCGTCGGTGAGCGCGAGATACATCGTCAGCGTCCCTTCGGGGTCGCGGGGGCGGGACGGGGCTCGGGCGGCAGGCCGAGGACCCGCTCGCCGATGAGGTTGCGCAGGATCTCCTCGGTGCCCCCCGCGGAGCGCACGCCGGGCAGCGCGGAGACCTGGTTGCTCCACTCGCCCTCGCGCAGCGCCTCCTGGCCCGCGACGTCGACGGCGAGCCGGCAGGCGTCGAGCGACGCGAGGACGCTCGTGATCTTGATGAGGCCGGCGTCGGGTCCCGGGACCCGCCCCTCGCCGATCTCCTCCATGACGCGCTCACTCGTCGCCTCGAGCGCGAGGAGCTGGCTGGCGACCTCGCCGAGGCGCACGCGGATCCGCGCGTCCTCCCGGTCCTCGGGCCGCGCGCCGACCGTCCGCACGAGCGGCCCGATCTGCGTCGCGTGCAGCCCGGACCCGACGGCGACGCGCTCGAACCCGAGCATCGTCAGCGTCACCTTCCAGCCCTCACCGGGCTCGCCGATGCGCATGTCGTCGGTGAGGACGACGTCGTCGAGGAAGACCTCGTTGAACTCGGCGTCGCCGGTGATCTGGCGCAGCGGGCGAATCGTGATCCCGGCGAGGTCGAGCGGGACGAGGAACGTCGTGAGGCCCTTGTGCTTGGCGACCTCGGTGTCCGTGCGGGCGAGGAGGATCGCGAATGCGGCGTGCTGGGCGAACGAGGTCCAGACCTTCTGCCCGTTCACCAGCCAGCTGCCGTCGTCCTGACGCTTCGCGCGGGTCGACACCGAGGCGAGGTCGGACCCGGCGCCGGGCTCGGAGAGGAGCTGGCACCACGTCTCGTCGGCGCGCAGGAGCGGCGGGATCATGCGCTCCTTCTGCTCACGGGACCCGTGGGCGAGGATCGTCGGGCCGATCATGTCGAGGCCGATGAAGTCGAAGCCGCCCTGCAGGTCACGCGCCTTCAGCTCGCGCTCGACCTCGACGACCTGGGCCGGGACCCCGTCCCGCCCGCCGTACTCCGAGGGCCATGTGATGCCGACGTAGCCCGCATCGGCCATCCGCGCCTGCCAGGCGCGCCAGTGCGCGACCTGCTCGTCGGTCTTCGGCTCCAGGACGGTGCGTGCCGGGGCGTGCTCGGCGTTCTCGTCGAGCCAGGTGCGCAGCTCGGCGCGCCAGGTCTCGAGGTTCGTCGCGTCGATCGTGCTCATGGGTTCTCGCGGTCGGGACGGTCGGGACGGTCGGGGATCGGGTCGGACCCCTCGCGCCAGCGGTGCAGCGAGGGGTCGAGGAGGGGGTGCATCGCGCCCTGCGGCAGCCACGCGATCGTCTCCAGCTCGAGCGCATCGGCGAAGCCGACCTTGCCCGTGCGGAGGTCGACGATCCGCAGGCGCGGGCTGTTGCCGTCGTGGTCGATCGACAGCTCGACCGAGGCGAACTCGTTCTCGACGATGCCGAGCGGCTGCTCGGGGCGCGCGGGGCCGTCCGCCATCAGACGAGGAACGCGAGCGTGTGGATCGGCCGGTCGTTGTCGACGAGCTTGACCTTCTTGTACGCCATCCGCAGACCGTCGGGCGTGTCGCGAAGCCGGTACTCGAGGCCGGCTGCCCAGATCGTGATGCCGCGCTCGCGCGACTCGTAGATGACGACGTTCGCCGCGACCCGGATGTCCTCGGGGTGCTCGGGGTCGGCGTCGAGGATCTCGACGTTGCCGACGAGGCGCCGCAGGCGCGACGCGGGCTCCTGCGAGTGGCGCTTGCCGGTGTGGAGCTGCTTGATGCGGGTCGCGATCCGGGCGCGGTTGTCGAAGATGATCGACATCTGCGTCGTCGGGTCGATGTCGTCCCCGTTGGCGGGGATCCAGTAGATCGCGTCGTCGGTCCAGAGGGCCTCCCACGCGTCGTAGTCGAGTTCGTCGGCGTAGCGGGCCTCGCGGAAGAGGAACTGCTCCACCGTGCGCAGCAGGTCGGTGTCGGGGCCTTCGGCCCTTGCGAGTTCGCCCAGGGGGCGAACGTCGCGGCTCATGCTCCCGCCTCCATCAGCTCGCGGTAGTGACGCCAGATGCCCCTCTGCGGGACCTCGTCGGTCGCGTCGCCGATGAGGTACCCGTCCTCGTCGCGGCGCTCACGGTGCGTGCCGCGCGCGATGACGAGCCACTCGGGGTCGCGGACGGCGACGCCGCGCTGGTTGCGCTCGTACATCTCAGTGTCGTCGGCGAGGAGGAATCCGGCGGGGCCCACCGAGCCGATCGTCTGCTGGAGGAGGCGCCGGTTCATGTCCGGCGCGCCCGGGAACTGCACCGCGGTGACGTGCTGCACGGTCTCGTCGACGGACAGCGGCTGGATGACGAACATCTGGATCTCCGCGATGAAGAGGTTCGGGAAGATCATCGTGTGGGGGGCGCCGTCGATGAGGACCTCACGCGCCTTCTCCGCGCCGTGGCGGGCCTCGAGCGCGCGGACGTAGTCGGGCACGCGGTCCGGGTGCGTGCCGAACCACCCGAGCGGCTGGTCGAGGCGTCGGAACTCCGGGCGCAGGTCGTTCTCGCTGTGGCCGCCTCCGAGATCGCGCGAGACCGCCGTCGACTTCTCGCCGTAGAGGTCGCCGATCCCGCTCTTGGCGACGCTGAAGATCGAGCTGTGGACGAACTGGGGGTGGTAGCCGTCGGTCTCGTTCTCGAGCAGCATCTTCCAGTTCGCCTTCGCGCGGTGCTGCAGCCAGCCTGCGGTGATCGCGACCTCGCCGGTGGGCGACAGGGCGGTGAGGCGGTCGAAGGCCTCCGCGGCACCCCCGAGGTGCTCGAGGAGGGTCGGGCCCTCCTCGGCGAACGAGCCGAAGACGAAGCCGTGGATCTGGTCGACGCGGGGCACGCGGCCGAGCCCGAGCTCCTGCTTCTTCTCGCGGCCGCCGTAGCCCGAGTTGAACGGGTAGCCGAGGAGCTTGCCGGTGTTCGAGAACGTCCACCCGTGGTAGGGGCAGCGGAACGCCGACCCGTTGCCCTTGGGCGCGTCGCAGACGAGGTTCGCCCGGTGCGTGCAGCGGTTGAGGAGCAGGTGGACCTGCCCCTCCTTGTCGCGGCTCATGATGACGTCCTGCGGCCCGATGGACTTGCGGACGTAGTCGTTGGGCTCGGGGATCTCGGACACGTGCCCGACGTAGATCCACTCCCGGTACCAGATGCGCTCGAGCTCGGCCGCGTAGACGGCGGGGTCCGTGTAGAGGGACCCGTGGACGCGGTCCGGCTGGATGAGGGCGCCCCAGTCCGGCGCGACGTGATCGGCGATCGCCATGGCGCGAGGGTAGCACGGATCGCACTAGCTGACCGGACAGATTGTCCGACCACTCGCGGCGCGCGCGGCGCCCGTCGCGAAAGACAACGCGCGCGGTCCGCCGTACAGCGGGCCGCGCGCCTGACAACGGGTGTGTCCCGCAGTGCCTACCGGCGGTACACCCAGCGCACCGCACCCGTGAGCGCCTTCGAGCGCCACGGGGCGTAGGGGAACATGTTCGGGTCCTTCTTCATGGCGAAGGGGGCGGACATGATCGTCTGTGTCTTGCAGTACTTGCGGATGCCGTTCGCGCCGTGGCGGGAGCCGACACCCGACGTCTTCCAGCCGCCCATCGGCGCGCCGAAGGCGACGTAGTTGAGGAGCGCGTCGTTGACGACGACCGCGCCGGCCTCGACACGGCGCGCGAGCGCCTCGCCCTTCGCGACGTCCTTCGTCCACACGCTCGCCTGCAGCCCGTACTCCGAGTCGTTGGCCATGCGGACGGCCTCGTCGGCGTCGGCGACCTTCATCACCGGGATCGTGGGCCCGAACGTCTCCTCTCGCATGCAGCTCATCTCGTGGTTGACGTTCGTGAGCACGGTCGGCTCGAAGAACCGGCCGGGACCGCTGCCGCGATGGCCGCCGACCTCGACCTTGGCGCCCTTCTCGACCGCGTCCTTGACGTGGCGCTCGACGATGTCGATCTGCGGCGCGAACGTGAGCGCCCCGACCTCGACCGTCCCGGGGTCGCCGGGGACCCCCTGGCGCAGCGCGCGGACGTTGTCGACGAGCTTGCGGACGAACTCGTCGTAGACCGCCTCCTCGACGTAGACCCGCTCGATGCTGATGCAGACCTGACCCGAGTTGATGAGTCCGTAGTAGGCCGCGGCGTTCGCCGCGCGGTCGATGTCGGCGTCGGCGCACACGATCATCGGGTCCTTGCCGCCGAGCTCGAGCGACACCGGGGTGAGCGTCTTCGCCGCGCGCTCCATGACGATCCGCCCGGTCCGCGTCGAGCCGGTGAACATCACGTAGTCGGCGGCGTCGACGACCGCGCCGCCCGTCGCGCCATCGCCGGTCGCGATCTGGAGGACGTCGGCGGGCATGCCGGCCTCGTCGACCATCTCCTTGATGAGCAGTGCGGTGAGCGGGGTCACCTCGGAGGGCTTGAGGATGACCGCGTTGCCGGCCATGAGCGCCGGGACGCAGTCGCAGAACGCGTTGACGAGCGGGTAGTTCCACGGGCCGATGACGCCGACGAGTCCGACCGGCTCGTAGCGGACCTTCACCCGGCGACCGACGATGAACAGCGAGCGGTGGGAGACCTTCTCGTCGGCGAGGTACTTCTCCGCGTTCTTCGCCCAGAACGTGAAGCTCTCGATCGCGACGGACACCTCGAGGTTCGCGTCCTCGTAGGTCTTGCCGGTCTCCGAGCAGATCGTGCGGATCATGCGGTCGGAGTTGCGCACGAGCCAGCGGCGGCTCGCCTTCAGCACGCGCGCCCGGCCCTCGAAGCCGATGGCGTTCCAGCCGTGCTGGGCCATCCGCGCCCGGGTCGCGAGCGCGTGGACCGCCTGCTCGTCGAGAACGGGGATCTGCCCGATGGTCGTCCCGCGAGCGGGATCCTCGACGTCGATCGTGCGGGCGCTGTCGGTGGGGGTGGACACGTCGGTCATCGTGGGCTCCTTCGTCGGGTGTCCCGAGCCTACCGCCCACCCCCTCTCGCGCAAGCCTGCACTCGGACAGAACGTCCGAGCGATCTGTCCGGTGTACGATCGCGCCGTGTCCTCTCCCGTCGTCACGACGACCGTCTCGGGTGGCATCGCCCGCGTCACCCTCGACCGGCCGGAGGCGATGAACGCGATCACGGTCGCGCTCGCCACCGAGCTCGAGGCCGCGCTGCGCGCCGCGGGCGCCGACCCCGGCGTCCGCGCGATCCTCCTGCGCGGAGCCGGCGAGCACTTCTGCGTCGGCGGGGACTTCAAGGAGCTCATGCGGCTCAAGGAGGAGGGCCGCGAGGCGATGCGCCGGCTCTTCGAGGCCTTCGGCGCGGCGTGCGCGGCGATCGCCGATCTGCCCGTCCCCGTCGTCGCCGCCGTCCACGGCAACGCGATGGCGGGCGGCTTCGAGCTCATGCAGGCGGCGGACATCGCCCTCGTCGCCGACGACGCTCGCCTGTCGGACAACCACCTCAACTTCGCGATGATCCCCGGTGGGGGCGGGTCCCAGCGCCTGCCGCGGATCATCGGCCGCCAGCGCGCCCTCGCCCACATCCTCACCGGTGAGCGGCTCACCGGCACGCAGGCCGCCGACCT
This sequence comes from Paraconexibacter sp., assembly GCA_041603715.1. Taxonomy (GTDB): domain Bacteria; phylum Actinomycetota; class Thermoleophilia; order Solirubrobacterales; family Solirubrobacteraceae; genus Paraconexibacter. The sequence continues at coordinate 6,876 of JBFIDS010000062.1, forward strand.
CGGGCTCGCCCTGCGCGCGGTCCCCGCCGCCGATCTCGACGCCGCCGCGCAGGAGCTGTGCACGACGCTCGCCGGCAAGGATCGCGTCGCGCTCGCTCGGGCCAAGCAGCTCGTCCTCGACGGCCTCGCCCGGCCGCTCGCCGACGGCCTCGCGATGGAGCGGGCCGCGGTCGTCGACCACATCGCCGGCGACGGATCCATGGACGCCTTCACCGCCAAGTCCGACTCGAGGAGCACCTCATGACCGACACGTCCGCCCCCGTCCTCCTCGAGGTCCGCGACGGCATCGCACACCTCACGCTCAACCGACCGGAGGTGAGCAACGCCCTCAGCGGCGACCTCCTCACCGCGCTCGTCCAGGCGATCACCGACATTCAGGGGGATCCCTCGGTGCGCTGCGTGCTCTTCACCGGGCGCGGCAAGAACTTCTGCGGCGGGGGCGACGTCGCCGAGTTCGCGAGCAAGGGCGAGCAGCTCCCCGACCACCTGCGCATCCTCACCGCGCAGCTGCAGACCGTCGCCTCCGGGCTCATCCACCTCGAGGCCCCCGTGGTCGCCGCCGTCCAGGGTGCCGCGACCGGTGGCGGCGGGATGGGCTACGCGCTCGCCGCCGACATCGTCGTCGCCGGCGAGTCCACCCGCTTCATGCTCGGCGCGACGCGCGTCGGAATGGCCCCCGACGCCGGCCTGTCGTTCACCCTCCCCCGCCTCGTCGGGCTGCGACGCGCGATGGACATCGCGCTCACGAACCCGATGATCAAGGCGCCGGAGGCCCTCGAGCTGGGGATCGTCACCCGCGTCGTGGCCGACGACGAGGTCCAGGACGCCGCGCTCGCGCTCGCCACCGAGCTCGCGAGCGGCCCGACCCGCTCCCTCGCCGCGACGAAGCGGCTGCTGTGGACGGGTGCGGGCTCGTCCCTGGACGAGATGCTCCCCGACGAGGCGCGCACCGTGAGCGAGCTGTCGGGGACCGCCGACTCCCGCGAGGGGCTCGCCGCCGTCATCGAGCGCCGCTCGCCGACCTTCACCGGCCGATGAGCGTCCCGCGGTTCGGGGACGACGGCTTCCTCGACGCCTGGGGCGCCGCCTGGAGCGCCGACGTCGACGCGCTCCTCGCGATGTGCGCGGACGACGTCGTCTACACCGACGTCGGCGCGGGTACCACCTTCCGCGGGGCCGACGAGCTGCGCGGCTTCCACGCGTTCATGGAGAAGTTCTCGCCCGGCGGCCTCATCGAGTTCCACGAGGCCCACGGGGACAGCGACGGCTTCGCGGCGACCTGGACGTGGTCGGGCACGCAGGCGGGCCCGATGCGCATCGGCGGCCTCCGGTACCCGGCGACCGGCCGGACGTTCTCGGTCCCCGGCGTCGCGTTCTGCACGCTCGCGGCGGACGGGCTCATCGCGACCCACCGCGACTACTGGGACGTCCTCGACGTCCTTCGACAGCTCGGCATCGCCGACCAGGGAGAGGTGCTCGCATGAGGCGCTTCGAGGGAGCCCGGGCACTCGTCACCGGGGGCAGCAAGGGGATCGGCGAGGGCATCGCTCGACGGCTCGCCGCCGAGGGCGCCCACGTGACGATCCTCGCCCGTGGGCTCGAGGAGGCCGAGAAGGTCGCCGCGGAGATCGGCGGGACCGCGGTCGCCTGCGACATCGCCGACGCCGAGGCCGCGATCGCCGCGGTGAAGGGCGCGGGGACGCTCGACGTGCTCGTCAACAACGCGGGCTTCGACGACTTCGACTACCTCACGAACACGACGCCGGAGCGCTGGCGCCGACTGCTCGCCGTCAACCTCGAGGGGATGTTCGCCTGCACCCAGGCGGCGCTTCCCGCGATGCAGGAGGCCCGCTACGGGCGGATCCTCAACATCGGCTCGGAGGCGGGACGGATCGGCTCGAAGGGCAACGCCGTCTACGCGACGACGAAGGGCGGCATCATCGCCTTCTCGAAGTCGATCGCCCGCGAGAACGCCCGCTACGCGATCACCTGCAACACCCTCGTCGTCGGCCCGATCGACACCCCCCTCACCGAGGCCGCGCGCCAGGTCCCGGGCGTCGGGGAGAAGATGGTCCAGGCGATGAAGGACGGCACGCTCGTTCGCCGCCTCGGCACCGTCGAAGAGGTCGCGGCCGCCGCGGCGTTCCTCTGCGCGCCGGAAGCGTCGTTCGTCACCGCGGAGGCACTCGGCGTGAGTGGCGGGATGGGCATCAGCACCTGAGGTGCGGGGGCGCCTGTCTTCGACGGACGGGGCGCCGTCCGGTGAGGGTCACGGGGCGAGCGTGCTGTGCCGCGCGGTGGCGCGCCGCGCCGACGCCGGGGAGGCCGCGGCGTGGGCGGGTCGGCGACGAGGGAGGAATGGGCGTCGGGGAGCCGCCGACGCCATCGCCGCTCGGGCCCCGCGTGCGGGACCCCGTCCGTCCGACCCCGCGTATCGCGGACGGACGGACGACCTCGTGGCGCCACGGCCGACGACGTCCGTCCGACCCCGCTCATGGCGGACAAACGGACGCCGTCGCGGCACCACCACCCACGCCGTCCGTCCGACCCCGCTCACGGCCGACGAACGGACGTCGTCCCGCGGAGCCTGCCGCTCACGCCGGCGCTCCTTCCCCTTCGTCGCCAACCCGACCACGGAACGCGCCCCACCCCCGGTTGCGCCGAGATCCATGACGCCGGCGCCACCGCCCGGCGGTCCTCCTACGCGCGCGCGAACCGGATCACGTGCTCCGAGCGGTCCTCGATGACGACGCCGGCATCGAGGAGGAGGTCGAGGTGCCCGATGACCTCCGAGAGCGTGAGGAAGACCTGCTTGATCGCGACCTCGCCCCACTTCGCGGTCGCGATCTCGTGCGCGGTGAGCGGGCCGCCCCCGAGGATGTCGAGGAACTGCTCGGCGCGACGCTCGTGCTCGGCGAGCCGGGCGTCGATGAGCTCGCGGTGATCGGTGACCGGGCCGCCGTGACCGCCGAGGACGACCTCCGCCTCGAGCGCGCGGGTCGCGCGCAGCGACTCGCGGTACTGCACGAGCGGCTTGGGGCGGCTGCCGTCCCAGCGACCGAGCGGCCGGGCGATGACCGCGTTGGACGAGATGTCCTTGAGGAGGTGGTCGCCGGCGATGACGATCCCGCGCTGCGTGTCGTGGAGGATCGTGTCCGACGGTGAGTGCCCCGGCCGCCAGTGGACGTCGAAGTCGTGGTCCCCGAGGCGCACGGTCCCGCCGTCGATGACGACCTGCCCGACCGTGGCGGGCGCTCCCCAGCCGCGGACGATCGACGCGACGGCGTGCAGCGCCTCGGCGACGTGCGCCTCGACGCCGTGACGCGACATGAGCAGGAACGCGTCGTCGTCGTCCTGCTCGGAGTGGTGCACCCAGTCGCGCAGCACCGGGGCGAGGACGTCGAGCGCGACGACCTGCGCGCCCGAGCGCGCCGCGATCTCCCCCGCGAGCCCGGTGTGATCGATGTGCTGGTGGGTGATGAAGAGGTGCGCGATGTCGGTGAGCGCGTACCCGCGCTCCGCGAGGCGCAGCCCGAGCGCGCCGAGCGCGGTCGCCGAGTTGGGGCCGGCGTCGACGAGCGCGGGAGCGTCGCCCTCGATGAGGTAGACGCCCACGTCGCCGATCGCGAACGGCGTCGGAATCGGGATCCGGTGGATCCCCTGGCTCGCGGAGCGCTGGAGCGCGGCGAGCCCGGCAGCGTCGATCGTCGTTGCGGACACCCCGAGGAGTGTACGAGCGCGCGCCCGTCCGCCCCGCGCGACTACCCGCGGTAGAGGGCGCCCCAGACGACGTCGGACATGCCCTCGGCGAGCGCGTCGAGATCCTTCTCAGAGGCTCCCGGGGTGAGCTGGAGCGTCGTGCGTTCGATCATCCACGAGAGCGCCGCGGCGGTCTCGGCCGGTCGCACATCGCGGACCGACCCGTCCTTCTGGCCTCGCACGATCAGCTTGCGGACCGCCCCGACGAAGCCCTCGACGCTGTGCCGGTACATCTCGCGGACCTCGGGGTCGTAGACGGCGGTCTCGGCGACCGCAGTGAGGATGACCTCGTCCTCCTGGAACGACCGCAGGATCGCGCGCATCCCCGCGACGACGTCCTCGCGGGTCACCGCGTCCTTCTTCTGGAGCCAGGGGCTCGCACCCTCGTAGAGGCGATGGAGGGACGTCGCCGCGAGCGCCTGGAGGAGCGTGCCCTTGTCGGCGAAGTAGACGTAGAAGGTCGAGCGCGCCATCCCCGCCTCGGCCACGAGGCGCTCGACGCTGAGCTCCGTGAAGCTCTCCCCTTCCGCGACGAGCGACGCGATCGCCGTCCGCATCCGCTGCTCGATCTCGGCCTGCCGGTCGGCGCGGGCGGACTTCGTCTTTCGTGTCATCGACGGCATCGCCGTCATCGTACAAGCTGTCCGGACAGACCCGGGCCGGGGAGGTCGCTCAGGTGCCGCGGAACCGGGGGTCGCGGCGCTCGGCGAAGGCGGTCACGCCCTCGGCGGCGTCCGCGGTGCCCCCGGTCGCGATCATCGCCTGCAGCTCTCGGGCGTAGTGGTCGGCCAGCGACGTCTCGAACGACTCGCGCAGCAGGCGTCGCATGTGGGCGACCGCCACCGGCGGGCCGGCGGCGAGCTCGGCCGCGACGACCTCGGCCCGTGCGACGAGCTCGTC
>JBFIDS010000063.1:0-11372 GCA_041603715.1 Paraconexibacter sp.
GCCGCCTCCCAGATCCCCCGGGCGACGTCGAGGCCGACCCCGCCGTGCGGGGCGAGGGCGTCGAGCGGCGACGCGCGGCCGGCGAGCGGGATCCCGCGGTGCGGGTTGACGGGCGCGTCGGCCGGGGCCGGGACGTGCAGCGCGCGGAGGGCGAGCGCGAGCTCGCGCGCACCGGTCGCGTCGAGCGGCTCGACGTCGGCCGTCGTGCCGTCCACCCACGGGACGACGCTCCAGCGGAACGGGAACCCCGCGGCGGGCGTGCCGCGCAGGACCGCGACGGGCACGACGCCGGTGGGGAGGCGGTCGGCGATCTCCTCGAGCCACCGCTGCTCGAACCTCAGCCGCTCGTCGGCCGCCGCGTGACGCGGCAACCGCGCGGCGAGACGGTCGCCGAGCCGCCAGGTCACGTTGTCGAAGCCCTCCGCCACGCGGGCGATCGACAGCGTCGCGAGCCCGGGCCGGGCCGCCCGCAGAAGCGCGCGGAGCCCGTCCTCGTCGAGCTCGGCCTCCGCGGCGGGAAGCGACACCGGGATCAGAGCCCGAGGGAGGACCGCACGAGCCGCGTGACCTCCTGGCCGTCCGCGCGGCCCTTCGTCTCCTTCATGACGTGCCCGATGATGACGCCCATCGGCTTCATGTCCCCGGTCCGCAGCCGCTCGGCGATGTCCGGGTTGGCGGCGAGCGCGGACTCGACGATCGGCGCGAGGGTGTCCTCGCCGCCGACGGCGCCCAGGCCCTCGGACTCCACGACGGCGGCAGGGTCCCCGCCCTGCTCGACGAGGCGGTCGAGGACCTGCTTGGCCCCGGCGGCAGTGACCGCCTTGCTCAGGAGCAGCCCGACGAGCGCCGCGAGCGACCCGGGCGGGACGTTCGACGCCGCCGGGTCGGCGTCGGCGTCGAGGCGCTGCAGCAGCTCGTTGCTGAGCCAGTTGGCGACGAGCGGCGCGTCGAGGCCGGACCCGGCCTCGAGCGCGGCCTCGAAGTAGTCGCCGAGCTCGCCCCGCCAGGCGAACAGCTTCGCGGTGTCGGGATGCAGCCCGAGACCCTCGAAGCGCTCCGCGCGAGCGGCCGGCAGCTCGGGCAGGGCGGCCTTGGCCCGGTCGAGCATCGCCTGCGTGATCGTCACCGGCGTGAGATCGGGCTCGGGGAAGTAGCGGTAGTCGTGCGCCTCCTCCTTGGAGCGCATCGACGTGAGCTTCTCGGTGCGGGGGTCGAAGTGCAGCGTCTCCTGCTCGACGACCTGCCCGGCCCGTAGGAGGCCCTCCTGCCGCGAGACCTCCGCCCGGATGCCCTGCTCGATGAACCGGAACGAGTTCATGTTCTTCAGCTCGGTCTTCGTCCCGAGGCCGGTCGCCCCGACGGGACGGATCGAGATGTTCGCGTCGCAGCGCAGCGAGCCCTGCGACATGTCGACGTCGCTCACGCCGATCGCGCGGAGCGTCGCCCGCAGCAGGCGCAGGAACTCACCCGCCTGCTCGGCGGAGCGGACGTCGGGCTCCGTGACGATCTCCGCGAGCGGCGTGCCGCCGCGGTTGAAGTCCACGACGCTGTGGCTCGAGCCGTCGATGCGCCCCGACGTGCCGGCGTGGATCGTCTTCGCCGCGTCCTCCTCGAGGTGCACGCGGGTGATGCGCACGCCACCCAGCTCGCCGCCGCTGCAGAGCGGTTCGTCGAACTGGCTGATCTGGTAGCCCTTCGGGAGGTCCGGATAGAAGTAGTTCTTGCGGTGGAAGATCGACCGCGAGTCGAGCTCGCAGCCGAGCGCCATACCGATCATGAGACCGAAGTGGACCGCCTGCGCGTTGGCGACCGGCAGGGCACCGGGCAGCCCGAGGCAGACCGGGCAGGTGCGCGTGTTCGGCGGCTCGCCGAAGCCGAGCGCGCAGCCGCAGAACATCTTCGTCGCGGTCTTCAGCTGCACGTGGATCTCGAGCCCGATGACGGGCTCGTAGTCCGTCGCCGTCGTCATGAGGCACCTCCCGTGGCCGAGAGCGCGGCAGAGGAGTCGAACCCGAACGCGCCCTCGAGCGCGAAGGCCGCGTCGAGGATGCGGTTCTCGCTGAAGGCGGGGCCCGCGAGCTGGAGGCCGACCGGCAGTCCCTCGGACAGCCCGCACGGGATCGAGATCGCCGGAACGCCCGCGAGCGAGTACGGCACGGTGAACGCGTCCTCGAGGTACATCGAGAGCGGGTCGTCGATCTTCGATCCGAGCGGGAAGGCGACGCCGGGGCTCGTCGGCGAGACGATGAGGTCGACCGAGTCGAAGGCGGCTTTCATGTCGTGGGCGATGAGCGTGCGCACCTTCTGCGCCGAGGCGTAATAGGCGTCGTAGTAGCCGCTCGACAGCGCGTAGGTCCCGATGAGGATGCGCCGCTTGACCTCGGGGCCGAACCCGTCGTGCCGGGTCTTCGTGTACATGCCGACGAGGTCGGGCGCGTCGACCCGAGCGCCGTAGCGCACGCCGTCGAACCGCGACAGGTTGCTCGACGCCTCGGCGGGCGCGAGGACGTAGTAGGCGGCGATGCCGTAGCGCGCGTGCGGCAACTCGATCCGCTCGATCCGAGCGCCGAGCCCCTTCGCGGTCTCGAGCGCGGCGTCGAAGGCCGCGCGGACGCCGGGCTCGATGCCGTCGCCGTCGACATCGGCGGGCACGCCGAGCGTGATCCCCTCGAGGGAGCGCGCGGTCGGCATCACGGTCGGCGTGGGCTGGCCCACCGACGTCGCGTCCCGCGGGTCCCGGCCGTGCATGTGCGACCACAACAGCGCGCAGTCGGTGACGTTCCGGGCGAACGGCCCGGCCTGGTCCAGCGAGGACGCGAAGGCGATCATGCCGTAGCGGCTCACGGAGCCGTACGTGGGCTTGAGGCCGACGATGCCGCACAGCGCGGCGGGCTGGCGGATCGATCCACCGGTGTCCGTCCCGAGAGCCCACGGCGCGAGCCCCGCCGCGACCGCGGCCGCGCTGCCGCCCGACGACCCGCCCGGCACGCGGGTGCGGTCCCACGGGTTGAGCGTCGGGCCGAACGCGCAGTTCTCCGTCGACGATCCCATCGCGAACTCGTCCTGGTGGGTCTTGGAGAGCAGCGCGGAGCCGGCCGCCGCGAGCTGTTCGACGACGGTCGCCGTGTACGGGGGGCGGTAGCCCTCGAGGAGCTTCGACCCGGCCTGGGACGGGACGCCCTCGGTGCAGAAGAGGTCCTTGACGGCGAGCGGGAGGCCCCGCAGGGGACGGTCGCGGAGAGCCGCGAGATCCTCGGGCGGCCGCTCGGCGACCCATCCCAGCGCGCCGAGGTCGTCGGCTGCGCTGCGGGCCCGGTAGTGCTCGAACAGCTCGGCCGGGTCGAGCTCGCCGGCGTCGATCGCAGCGATCGCCTGCGTCGCGGTCAGGTCGGTGAGGCCCCCGGCGCTCATGCCTGCGGGCTCGGGACGCGGAACCCGTCGTCGGCGACGTCGGGGGCCTGGGCGAGCGCGACGTCGCGCGGGAGCGACTCGTGCGGGACGTCGTCGCGCAGCGCGCTGTCGACCTCCACGACGTGAGCGGTGGGCGTGACCCCGGCGAGGTCGAGCTCCCCGATCGTCTCGATGTGGTCGAGGATCTTGGAGAGCTCGCCGCTGGCGCGCCCGACCTCCTCATCGGAGAGCTCGAGGCGCGCGAGCCGGGCGACGTGGAGGACCTGTTCGCGATCGATCATGCGGGGGCGGAGACTACGGGAGGCGCCGCGGAGCCCGCCGTACGAAGGGCGCCGGGTCAGCCCGAGCGCGGCCGCGACCGGGGGGACGGACGCGGCTCGAGGACCGGCGGGGCGCTGTAGGGCGCCGACATCCGCTCGTCACGCATGGTGAGCCAGCCCCCGGCGGCGCACATGAGGACGCCCGCGAGCGTGAGGTAGGCGCCGATCGACAGCTGCACGGCGGCGTCGGGGAGGCCCACGCCGAAGTCCGGCTGCCAGATGACGAGGCGGGCGAGGACGACGACCGCGACGATGATCGAGGTGAACGTCAGGACGACCGCCGAGGCGATCGTGAGGCCGACGGGCTCGACGGCGACCGTGAGGACGACGAGCGTGAGCGCGATGAGCGCGACGATCACGACGAGCGCGACGATGGCGAGCCCCGCGCCCGAGAACCCCGTCTGGGAGGACTCCTGGGCGAACGCGACGTACCCGGCTCCGAGCCCGTCCACCTCGATCGTCTCGGGGCTGATCCACGCGACGAACAGCGAGACGATGATCGCGAGCGCCCCGACGCCCGCGAGGACCTCCCCGATCCTCAGCCGGTCCAGCGACATCAGGCGCGGACCCCGGCGGAGGCCCGCGCGGCGAGCAGCGTGTTGCGCAGCAGACACGCGATCGTCATCGGCCCGACCCCGCCCGGGACCGGGGTCAGCGCGGCAGCCACCTCGGCCACGGCGTCCGCGTCGACGTCCCCCGTCAGCCGCGACGGCGGGCCCTCGATCCGGTTCATGCCGACATCGATGACGATCGCGCCGGGCTTGACCCAGTCGCGGCGCACCATCTCGGGCACGCCGACGGCGGCGATCAGCACGTCCGCACGCCGGGCGACCGCGGCGAGATCGCGGGTGCGCGAATGGCAGACCGTGACGGTCGCGTTCGCCTGCAGGAGGAGCTGGGCCATCGGCTTGCCGAAGAGGTTCGAGCGGCCGATGACGACGCACTCGGCCCCGGACAGCTCGGCGCCCGCCTCCTCGAGGAGGAGCATGACACCCGTCGGGGTGCACGGCCGCAGCCCGTCCATCCCGAGGGCGAGACGTCCCGCCGAGGCGATCGTGAGCCCGTCGACGTCCTTCTCGGCGACGACGCAGTTCGTCATCTCGACCGGGTCCAGGTGGGCGGGGACCGGCAGCTGCAGGAGGATCCCGCTCACGGCGGGATCGGCACCGAGCCCCTCGAGCAGCTCGACGACGGTCTCCCGCGAGGCGTCCGCCGGTAGGCGATGGTCGAACCCCTGGATCCCGACCTCGGCGCAGGCCTTCTGCTTGGCCCCGACGTACACGCTCGAGGCCGGATCGTCCCCGACGAGCACGGTCGCGAGCCCCGGGGGCGTCCCGTGGGCCTCGGTGAAGGCCGCGACCTCGTCGGCGACCTCGGCGCGGACGCGTGCCGCGACCGCTTTTCCGTCGATGATCCTCGCGCTCATTCAGGGCGCAGGGTATGGGACGAGGCGGTCCCGATGTCGGCGCGCCGCCACGGGACCTGTGCCGGGGTCAGGAGCCCTGGGGCTCGAGGAACTCCGCCATCATCGTCTTCTCCTCGCCGGTCTTCGCGAACCGGACGACGACGACGTCGTTGGGCTGCACCGACGTGACGACGCCGACCCCGAACGCGGGGCTGACCACGTCGTCGCCCGTCGCGAAGCGTGCCCGGCTCGCACCCCGCGTGCGCGGCTCGGCCGGGCCGCCCGGCGAGTCGCTCCCGAGCGCGCTCCACGACATCGCCCGTGGCCGGACCGCGGCGCGACCGGATCCGGCCTCCGACCCGCCGCCCGAGCCCCACGAGGCGCGCGGCACCTCCTCGTCGACGAGGTGGGTGGGGATCTCGGCGAGGAACCGGCTCGGCAGTCCGTAGGTCGTCGCCCCGAACACGGCCCGTCGCCGCGCGGAGGTGAGGCAGAGGTCCCTCATCGCCCGGGTGATCCCGACGTAGCAGAGCCGCCGCTCCTCCTCGAGCGTGCCCTCCTCGAGCGAGCGGGAGTGCGGGAACACGCCCTCCTCGCATCCGACGATGAACACGATCGGGTACTCGAGCCCCTTCGCGTTGTGGAGGGTCATGAGCGTGACGAGGTGCTCGTCGTCCTTGCGCGCGTCGGCATCGGCGACGAGCGAGACCTGCTGGAGGAAGACGTCGAGCCCGGTCTCCCCCTCCTGCGCCGTCGCGTCGAACTCGCGGCCGACCTCGACGAGCTGCTCGAGGTTCTCGAGGCGGCCCTGCGCCTCGATCGTCCGCTCCGCCTCGAGGAAGTCGATGTAGCCGGACTCGTGGAGCACCGCGTCGAGGAGGTCCCCGATCGGCCCGCCGTCCTGGGCGCGCCGGCGCAGGGACTCCATCGTGTCCATGAACCGCCCGAGCGCCTTCACCGCGGCCGTCCCGAGGCCCGGGACCGCAGACGGGTCCTCGGCGGCCTCCCAGATCGAGATCCCCATCGTCTCGGCGTGCGAGATGACGCGCGAGAGGGAGGTCTGGCCGATCCCGCGGCGCGGCGAGTTCACGATGCGGGTGAAGGCGACGACGTCCTGAGGATTGACGAGGGCGGCGAGGTAGGCGACCGCGTCCTTGATCTCGGCGCGTTCGTAGAACTTCGTGCCGCCGATGACCTGGTAGCCGATCTCGCGCCGGACGAGCGTGTCCTCCAGCACCCGCGACATCGCGTTGGTCCGGTAGAAGACCGCGATCTCCGACCGTGAGACGCCCTCGTCGACCATCCGCTCGATCTCGCCCACGACGAACCGGGCCTCGGCGTGCTCGTCGTCGAGCTCGCGGATCCGGATCGGGTCCCCCTCCCCCAGCTCGGTGAAGAGGCTCTTCTCCATCCGGCCGCGGTTGTGGGAGATGACGGCGTTGGCGGCGTCGAGGATCGTCTGCGTCGAGCGGTAGTTCTGCTCGAGCTTGATGATCGTCGCGTCCTCGAAGTCGTCCTGGAAGTTGAGGATGTTCGTGATGTCCGCCGAGCGGAACGAGTAGATCGACTGGTCGGGGTCGCCGACGGCCATGAGGTTGCGATGACCGTCCTCGCCGCCCGCGAGGAGCTGCAGCCAGCGGTACTGCGCGTGGTTGGTGTCCTGGTACTCGTCGACGAGGACGTGGCGGAAGGCGGCGCCGTAGCGGGCCCGCACCTCGGGGAACAGCTCGAGGACGTTGACGGCGCGGACGAGCAGGTCGTCGAAGTCCATCGCGTTCATCCGGTGCATCTGGCGCTCGTACTCGCGGTAGACGTCGGACACGGTCTGTTCGAAGAACGACCCGACGATCTGCGCGTAGCCCTCCGCGTCGCGCAGCCGGTTCTTCGCGTCGGAGATCTGGTTGTGGACCGCCGCCGGCGAGAACCGCTTGGGGTCGGCGCCGATCCCGTCGATGCACTGCTTGACGAGCCGCCGGGCGTCCGCCTGGTCGTAGATCGTGAACGAGCGCGTGTAGCCGAGCCGCGGGGCGTCCGCGCGCAGCATGCGCACGCAGGCCGAGTGGAAGGTGAGCACCCACATCGCCCGCGTGGACCGGCCGAGGAGCAGCTCGACGCGCTCGCGCATCTCCTGCGCGGCCTTGTTCGTGAACGTGATCGCGAGGATCTCGCCCGCCTTCACCTCGCCCGTGCGCACGAGGTGCGCGATGCGGTGCGTGAGGACCCGTGTCTTGCCCGATCCGGCGCCGGCGAGGACGAGCAGCGGTCCGCCGGGATGCTCGACCGCGGCCCGCTGGGGGCCGTTGAGTCCGTGCAGGAGCGCGGCGACGGGATCTTGGGCGGCGGCGTCGGGCATCGCTTCCGAGGATAGGCATGCGGCCGGAGGGCAGCGACTACGCTGCGCTCCCATGGGCCTGTGCGACGACGTCCGCCGTCACGCCGCCGCGGTCGCGGCGGGGGCGCGCAGCGTGCGGATCGACGCCGATGCCCTCGAGCGTCTCGCCGCCGGGACGACGGACGTCCCCGCGCCGGCCCTCGACCCCGACCGCCACCTGCTCGACGCCGCCCCCGGGGACGTCGCGCGCTTCCTGCTCGTGCTCGACACGATCAACTTCGGCTCGGGCTGGTTCCCGACGCTGCGCAAGCGTCGCGGGCCCGACGGACGCCCGGTGTCGGGCTACAACACCGTCGCCTGGTCGCTCACCGACCACGCGCGGCTCTCCGGGCCGTGGTCGAACGCCGACCTGCGAGCGATGAGCGCGCGTACGGTCGCCGACGTCCTCGGGCAGCAGCGCGACCACGAGCTGATGGCGCTGTACGCGCAGGCGCTGCGCGATCTCGGTCGCTTCCTCGGGGACCGGGACGTCCTCGACGTCGTCGCGGCCGCCCGCGGCTCCGCGGAGCGCCTCGCGACGACCCTCGCCGCGGGGATGGCGCTCTTCGACGACCGGGGCTTCTACAAGCGGGCGCAGATCGTGCCGAGCGATCTCGCGATCGCGGGGGTCGCGACCTTCACCGATCTCGACCGGCTCACGATCTTCGCCGACAACCTCGTCCCCCACGTCCTGCGCATGGACGGCGTCCTGCGCTACGACGACGACCTCGCCGCCCGGATCGACGAGGGGCGCACGCTCACCGGCGGCGGCTGGGAGGAGGAGATCCGCGGGTGCGCCGTGCACGCCTGCGAGCTGATCTCGCAGCGCACCGGGATCCCGGCGCGCGCGCTCGACGTGTGGCTGTGGAACCGCGGGCAGGCGCCGGAGATGAAGGCGCGGCCGCGGCACCGGCGTCGCTGCGTCTTCTACTGAGCCGGAGCGCGCTCCGGACGTCGCACGCGCCGAGTACGCATCCTCGTAAGAACCGCGCGCGAAACTCCTCTCATGACCTCCACCATGAGACTCGTCGCCGCGCTCGTCGTCGTCATCGCGGCCGCCGGCGCGTACCTCGCCGTCGGGAGCTCCGACGACGCCGCGGACACCGCCTCGCGCACGACGGAGACGACCGCGGCGCCCTCCGCCCCCGCTCCTACGCCCGCTCCGACCGCAGCCGAGGACGAGGCCGACGCGCCCGCGCCCGCGGCCGGGCCCGCGGCGAAGCCCGGCGAGTACGTCGAGTACTCCGACGCGGCGCTCGCCTCCGCTGAGGGAACGCGCATCCTCTTCTTCCACGCCTCTTGGTGCACGCAGTGCCGCGAGCTCGAGGAGACGATCCGCTCCGAGGGCCTCCCGGACGGCGTGACGGTCCTCAAGGTCGACTACGACTCCCGCCAGGACCTCCGGGAGAGGTACGGGGTGACGCTGCAGACGACGGTCGTGAAGGTCGACGCCGACGGCGAGGCGATCGAGAGCTTCGTCCCCTACGACGACCCGACGATCGAGCGCGTGCTGGCTGAACTCGCCTGATGGACCTCCTCGTCGTGTCGTTCATGGCCGGCGTCCTCACGGCCGCCGCGCCGTGCACGCTGCCGCTGCTCCCCGTCATCGTCGGCGGGGCCGCGGTGGCAGGCGACACGAGGGACGGGGCGCGACCGATCGTCATCGTCGCCGCCCTCGCCGTCTCGGTCGTGTGCTTCACGTGGCTGCTCAAGGGCACGACGGCGCTCCTCGGCGTCCCGCAGGAGGTCTGGAGCACGGTGTCCGGTCTCATCGTCCTCGGCCTCGGGGTGAGCTTCCTCGCGCCGGGCGTCTGGGATCGCATCGCCGCGGCGACCGGGGTGCAGCGGCGGTCGGCGCAGCTCCTCGAGAGATCCTCGGATCGTCGCGGCGTCGGCCGGGACATCGCCATCGGCGCATCGCTCGGGCCGGTCTTCAGCAGCTGCAGCCCGACGTACGCGCTCATCGTGGCGACGGTGTTGCCGGCGTCGTTCGCGGAGGGCTCGGCGTACCTCGTCGCCTACGCGGTCGGCCTCGCCGCGGTCCTCCTCGTCATCGCCGTCCTCGGCCAGGCGGCCGCCGCGCGGCTCGGCTGGCTCGCCGACCCCCACGGACGCTTCCGGAAGGCCGTCGGTGTGTCGTTCGTCGTCGTCGCCGTCGGCGTCCTGCTCGGACTCGACCGGGACCTGCAGGCCTTCGTCCTCGAGCAGGGCTGGTACGACCCGATCAGCGACCTCGAGCAGTCGCTCTGACACGCGAACGGTCGCCGTCGACGAGGGCGCGGCCGCGCGCCCGGGCACCGCTTTGCCCGAGCGTCACCTGGAGATCCCGACCCGGGGTGGCCGGTCCGTCAGCCTCCGGCCGGGTTGGGGCCGCGCTTGGGCCGCAGCGGGAGCACGTCGCCGGACTCGGGCCGCTGCGTCCGGTCGGCGTCCGGGCCCGACAGCTCGGCGACCGCGCGCTCGAGCGCCCCGATGCGCGAGGCGAGGCCCTTGATCGCGTCGGCGACCGGATCCGGGAGGTGGACCCAGTCGGCGTCCGGGCCTTCCGGCCGGACCCCGTCGATCCGCACGGGATGACCGGGGTTCCCGACGACGGTCGAGTTCGGGGGCACGTCGTGGATGACGACCGTGTTCGCCCCGATCTTCGCGCCGTGCCCGACCGTGATCGGGCCGAGGAGCTTCGCCCCCGAGCCGATCGTGACGTTGTCCTCCACCGTCGGGTGGCGTTTTCCGGTCGCGAAGCCCGTCCCGCCGAGCGTGACTCCCTGGTAGAGCGTGACGTTCTCGCCGAGGCGCGCGGTCTCACCGACGACGACGCCCATCCCGTGGTCGATGAAGAGCCCGCGCCCGACGCACGCGGCCGGATGGATCTCGATGCCGGTCGCGGTCCGCGAGACGCCGGCGATCACGCGGGGCAGGACCGGCACGCCGAAGCCGTGGATCGCGTGGGCGACGCGATGGGCGAGCAGGGCGTGGACCCCCGGCCAGGTGGCGAGGATCTCGAGCGAGGTCGTGCCGCGCGCGGCGGGATCGCGCGCGTGGACCGCGGCGACGTCGCGCCGGACCTCGCCGATGACCCGGGCGAGGGTGCCGAGACCGAGCATGCCGGATACGGTAGCGCCCCGATGACCCCGCTCCGGCACGTTCTCGTGCTGCACGGGTGGCAGGGCTCCGGCCCGGACCACTGGCAGACCTGGCTCGCCGCCCGCCTCGCCCGCGGCGGGACGGACGTGCGCTATCCGCAGCTGCCCCAGTGCGACTCGCCGTGCCCGGATCGCTGGGGCGCCGCCCTCCACGCGGAGCTCTCCCGCCTGGGGACCGGAGGCGAGCGGGTCGTCGTGTGCCATTCCCTCGCCTGCGTCCTGTGGCTGCGCGAGGCGGGCCGCGTCCGTACCGCCCACCGCGCCGACCGGGTGCTCCTCGTCGCACCACCCTGTCCCGGCCCCGAGATCGCGCCGCTCGCGGGCTTCTTCCCGGCGCGGGCGTGCCCGGACGCGGTCCGCCATGCCGCGACCCGGACGACGCTCGTCTGCTCCGACGACGATCCGTACTGCCCGCGGGAGGGGGCGGCCGACGCGTGGGGGGCTCCCCTGTCGCTCGCGACCGTCGTCCTCCCGGGGACCGGGCACCTCAACCCCGACTCGGGGTTCGGCCCGTGGCCCGAGGTCGAGGCGTGGATCGAGGGCGACGAGGAGGTGTTCGCGCGGACGGGCGGACTCGTCACCCGCGATGGTCGCGCGGGCTCGTCCGTCAGCCGGGAGGCTGGAAGAACGTCGCGCTGATGTAGCGCTCGCCGGAGTCCGGGAGGACGACGGCGATCCGCGCGCCCCGGTGCTCGGGCCGCGCGGCGACGCGCAGCGCGCCC
>JBFIDS010000064.1:0-11364 GCA_041603715.1 Paraconexibacter sp.
ACGACGAGGGCGACGCCGACTCCGACGACGCCGCGTCCGAGGGCGAGGCGCCCGCCGAGCCCGCCCCCGCCGCCAAGACGGAGGCGAAGCCCGCACGTGCGGCCAAGCCCAAGCCGGCGCTCGCCCGCGACGGCGACGTGCCGGTCGTCCGCGCCCAGGCGAAGTACGTCCGGACGTCGGCCCGCAAGGCCCGCATCGTCTGCGACCATCTGCGCGGCAAGTCCGTCGAGGAGGCTCGTGCCATCCTCGCGACCACCAACCGCAACGTGGCGGAGGACTGGAAGAAGCTTCTCGAGTCCGCCGTCGCCAACGCCGAGCACAACCACGAGCTCCTCGGCGACGACCTGAAGATCCACGCGGTCTTCGCCGACGAGGGCCCGACGCTGAAGCGCTTCCGTCCGCGCGCCATGGGGCGCGCGACGAAGATCATGAAGCGGACGAGCCACCTCACCATCGCGCTCACGCCGAAGGAGTAAGGAACGACATGGGACAGAAGGTCCATCCCGAGTCCATGCGCGTGGGTTACATCCACGACTGGAAGAGCAACTGGTTCAACGAGAAGCACTTCGCCGACTACTTGGCGGAGGACGTTGCGATCCGTCGGCACATCGTCGGCAAGCTCGCCCACGCGGGGCTCTCGAACATCACGATCCGCAAGGACGCCAACGAGGTGGAGGTCAACATCCACACGGCGCGTCCGGGCATCGTCATCGGCAAGTCCGGCTCCGAGGTCGACGCGCTGCGCAAGGACCTGCACCGCATCACCAAGAAGCAGGTCAAGGTCAACATCCTCGAGATCAAGCGTCCCGAGCTCGACGCGAACCTCGTGGCCCAGTCGATCGCCGAGCAGCTCCGCAACCGCGTCGCCTTCCGGCGCGCGATGAAGCGCGCCCTCACGAGTGCGATGCGCTCCGGGGCGAAGGGCTGCAAGGTCCAGGTCTCCGGTCGCCTCGGCGGCGCGGAGATGGCCCGCACGGAGTCCTACTCGGACGGGCGCGTCCCGCTCCACACGATGCGCGCCGACATCGACTACGGCTTCTACGAGGCCGTCACCACGTTCGGGCGGATCGGCGTGAAGTGCTGGATCAACAAGGGCGAGATCATGCCCGAGGGCTTCTCCGGGGTGGACCTCACCGACCTCGACGGACCGAGCCAGCGTCCCGACGACCGTGACGGTCGCGGGCGCAACGACCGCGACGGTCGCGGTCGCGGCCGCGGCCGCGGCGGCCCCGGCGGACAGGGCGGTCGTGGCGGCCAGGGCGGAGGCCCGGGCGGCTTCGGCGGCGGTCGCGGCGGCGGAGGCCGTGGCGGCGGAGGAGGCGGCGGCTTCGGCGGCGGCGGTGGACGCGGCGGCGGAGGCCGTGGCGGCCAGGGCGGCGGACGCGGTCCCCAGGGTGGTGGTCGCTGATGCTCGCTCCCAAGCGCATCAAGCACCGCGAGGTGCACCGAGGCCGGCGGCGCGGGATGTCCCGCGGGCAGACAACCGTCCAGTTCGGCGAGTACGGGCTGAAGTCGCTCGAGGCCGGCTGGATCACGAACCGCCAGATCGAGGCCGCCCGTATCGCCATGACGCGCAAGATCAAGCGTGGCGGCAAGGTCTGGATCAACGTCTTCCCCGACAAGAGCTTCACGAAGAAGCCCGCCGAGACCCGCATGGGCTCCGGCAAGGGCTCGCCCGAGGGCTGGGTCGCCGTCGTGAAGCCGGGTCGCGTGATGTTCGAGCTCGCCGGCGTGCCGGAGCCCCTCGCCCGTGAGGCCATGCGCCTCGCCGGGCGCAAGCTCCCCGTCAAGACGAAGTTCGTCATGCGAGAGGAGGCGTAGCCATGGACGCCAAGGCGATGCGCGACCTCGAGGAGAAGGACCTCGTCGCGCACATCACGACGCAGCGCAAGGAGATCTTCGGCCTGCGCTTCCAGCACGCGACGGGTGAGCTGGAGAACACGGCAGGAATGAAGACCGCGAAGCGCGAGCTCGCCCGGGCCCTCACCGTGGCCCGCGAGCGCGGCATCGACACGACGAAGGCCTGAACTTCACGATGACTGACGAGACCCCCGAGACCCCCGACGAGCAGGCGCCCGACGCCGTCACCGAGGAGCCGGCCGCCGAGGCCGCCCCCGAGACGACCGAGGCCGTGGCCGAGGAGGCCCCCGCGGCCGACGAGGCGGAGGCGGCTGCGCCCGCCGAGCCCGCCGAGCCCGCCGAGCCGGTCAAGCTCGCGACGCCCAAGGAACGCAAGCTCGCGTCCCGTGCGCGCCGCGGCCAGCGCCGTCCGGCGACGCCCGAGGAGCGCGCCGAGATCCGCAAGGCGAAGGCCGTCGCGCGCTCCCGCCGTCGCAAGCAGGAGCGCGAGAAGGCCCGTGCCGCCCGCGCGGAGAACCCGGCGCAGCCGACGCCCCCCGCCGAGCACGGTGAGGGCGCGCCGAAGGTGCGCCAGGGGATCGTGGTCTCCGACAAGGCGGACAAGACGATCACCGTCCGCGTCGACATGGCCCGCCGGCACCGGCGTTACGAGAAGATCGTGCGCTCGTCGGCGACCCTCCACGTCCACGACGAGAACAACGACGCCGGCACCGGCGACACCGTCCGTGTCGTCGAGGCCCGCCCGCTCTCGCGCACGAAGCGCTGGCGCCTCGTCGAGATCCTGGAGCGTGCGAAGTGATCCAGAACGAGACCCGCCTCAAGGTCGCCGACAACACCGGCGCCCGTGAGATCCTCTGCATCCGCGTCAAGGGCGGCTCGCGCCGTCGGTACGCCGGTGTCGGTGACGTCATCACGGCGACCGTCAAGCAGGCGACGCCGCAGGGCACCGTCAAGAAGGGCGAGGTCGTCACGGCCGTCGTCGTGCGGACGAAGAAGAGCTTCGGTCGCGACGATGGCACGTACATCGCCTTCGACGAGAACGCCGCCGTCATCATCGACGCGCAGAACAACCCGCGAGGGACCCGCATCTTCGGACCGGTCGCCCGCGAGCTGCGCGACCGCAACTTCATGAAGATCGTCTCGCTCGCGCCGGAGGTGCTCTAGCATGGCCGTGAAGATTCGCCGTGACGACGAGGTTCTCGTCATCTCCGGGAAGGACCGGGGCAAGCGCGGCAAGGTCCTCCGTGTCGATCGCGACAAGGGTCGCGTCTACGTCGAGGGCATGAACATCGTGAAGCGCCACCAGCGCCCGATGCAGTCGATGGACCCGGTCAAGGCCGCCGGGGGCGTCGTCGAGAAGGAAGGCCCGATCCACATTTCGAACGTCATGCTCATCGACCCCACCAACGACAAGCCGACACGCGTCGGCGTGAGCCGTGAGAACGGCGTGCGCAACCGCGTGACGAAGTCGTCCGGGACGAAGCTCGACTAGGACGGACCAGTAGAGACGATGGCTACCACCGCACCCCCCGCACGACTCAAGACGCGTTATCGCGAAGAGATCGCCCCCGCGCTCAAGGAGCGCTTCGGCTACTCGAGCGCGATGCAGACGCCCAAGCTCGTGAAGGTCACCCTCAACATGGGCCTCGGCGAGGCCAAGCAGGACTCCAAGGTCCTCGAGGCCGCCATGGAGCAGCTCGCGACGATCGCCGGCCAGAAGCCGAACGTCCGTCGCGCGAAGAAGTCGATCGCCGCCTTCAAGCTCCGTGAGGAGATGCCCGTCGGCGCCAGCGTCACGCTGCGCCGCGAGCGGGCCTACGAGTTCGTCGACCGCCTCACCTCGGTCGCGATCCCCCGCATCCGCGACTTCCGTGGCCTGAAACCGACGTCCTTCGACGGACGCGGCAACTACTCCATGGGCGTCAAGGAGCAGGTCATCTTCCCCGAGATCGACTACGACGCGGTCGACGCCGTGCGCGGTCTCGACATCACGTTCACGACGACGGCCCAGACCGACGCGGAGGCCTACGCCCTCCTCGAGGCGTTCGGCATGCCGTTCTCGCGAGAGAACAATCCCTACATCGATTCCCCGGAGGCCTGACGCATGGCCAAGACGTCCCAGCGCGTGCGCCAGGCACGCCCTCAGAAGTACTCGACGCGCGAGTACACCCGCTGCCGCCGCTGCGGCCGCGCTCGCGCCGTGTACCGCAAGTTCGGCGTGTGCCGGATCTGCCTGCGCGAGCTCGCGCACAACGGCTACGTCCCCGGCATGACGAAGAGCAGCTGGTAGGAGCCTTCGTATGTCGATGACCGACCCCATCGCGGACTTCCTCACCCGCATCCGCAACGCGATCAACGCTTCGCACGAGACCGTGGACATCCCCGCGAGCCGCCTCAAGAAGGAGATGGCGCGCGTGCTCAAGGAGCAGGGCTACATCGACGGCTTCATCGTCGAGACCCCGAACTCCGAGCACCCGGGCGAGATCATCCAGGTCGACCTCAAGTACTCCGACGACCGTCGCAGCGCCATCTCGGGCATCCGCCGGGTGTCCCGCCCCGGGCAGCGCACGTACGTCGGGTCCGGCGACATCCCCAAGGTCCAGGGTGGCCTCGGGACCGCCATCGTGTCCACGTCCAAGGGCGTGATGACTGGTCACGACGCGCGCAAGGCGGGCGTCGGCGGCGAAGTCGTCGCGTACGTCTGGTAGTCACATGTCCCGTATCGGCCGCAAGCCCATCCCCGTCCCCGCCGGCGTCACCGTCGCCATCGAGCCCGAGCTCGTGACGATCAACGGCCCCAAGGGCGAGCTGCGGGAGCGCATCCACCACGACATGACGGTCGCGCAGGAGGGCGAGGAGCTCCTCGTCACCCGCCCGACGGATCGCGGCGAGCACCGCGCGCTCCACGGGCTCACCCGCTCGCTCGTCGCGAACATGGTCGAGGGCGTCACCAACGGCTTTCAGAAGACGCTCGAGATCCAGGGCGTCGGCTACCGCGCACAGCTCAAGGGCACCGACCTCGAGCTCGCGCTCGGCTACTCGCACCCCGTCCAGGTGAAGGCGCCCGCCGGCATCGAGTTCGAGGTGCCGCAGCCGACGCGTGTCATCGTGCGGGGCATCTCCAAGCAGCAGGTCGGCGAGCTCGCCGCCTTCATCCGCAAGCAGCGCCCGCCGGAGCCCTACAAGGGCAAGGGCATCCGCTACGAGGGCGAGTACGTCGCCCGCAAGGTCGGAAAGCGCGCGTAGTTCGCGTCCCGCACGCACCGAAGAGGAATCGTTCCGATGACCGTCATCACCAAGCCCCAGTCGCGCCTCAAGCGCCGCCGTCGCGTCCGCGCGAAGATCGTCGGCTCCGCCGAGCGTCCGCGCATCTCGATCTTCCGCTCCAACCGGGGGATCCACGCGCAGCTCATCGACGACGACGCGGGCCACACGCTCGCGGCCGTCGCCTGGACCGAGCCGGACCTGCGGGGCCTCGCGCCCAAGGAGCAGGCGGCGAAGGCCGGCGAGATCCTCGCCGGGCGCGCGAAGGCCGCGGGCATCGAGCGCGCCGTGTTCGACCGCGGCGGTTACAGGTACCACGGAAACGTCAAGGCGTTCGCCGAGGGCGTCCGCGACGGCGGCCTCGCCGTCTAACGACAGGAAGCTGAAGACACCATGGCAGTCGATCGTTCAGTGAGCCCGGCCGGGCTCGACCTGCAGGAGCGGGTCGTCGAGATCAACCGCGTCGCGAAGGTCGTCAAGGGCGGCCGTCGCTTCTCCTTCACCGCGCTCGTCGTCGTCGGCGACGAGATCGACGTCGTCGGCGTCGGCTACGGGAAGGCGAACGAGGTCCCCCTCGCGATCCAGAAGGGCGTCGAGCAGGCGAAGAAGAACCTGTTCCGCGTGCCGAAGCACGGCTCCACCATCACGCACCCCACGACCGGGATCTTCGGGTCCGGGCGTGTGCTCCTCAAGCCGGCCTCGCCCGGTACCGGGGTCATCGCCGGTGGTGGCGTCCGCGCGGTGCTCGAGCTCGCCGGAATCCACGACATCCTCTCCAAGAGCCTCGGCTCGCAGAACCCGATCAACCTCGTCAAGGCGACGATCACGGGGCTCCAGAACCTCCGCACGCCGAGCGAGGTCGCGGACCTGCGCGGGCTCTCCGTCAACGCCGTCCTCGGCCTCACGCCGCAGACCGAGGAGGTCGCCGAGACGATCTCGGCCGACGCCGAGGCTCCTGCCGCCGAGGCGCCCGCCGCCGAGCCCGGTGCCGAGGAGGTCACGGCGTGAGCACGCTGAAGGCCACCCAATTCAAGTCGAAGAACGGCTCGGACAAGAGCCAGATCGACACGCTGCGCTCCCTCGGGCTGCGCAAGATCGGCCACACCGTCGAGATCAAGGACACGCCGCAGGCGCGCGGGATGCTGCACAAGGTCCGCCACCTCGTCCGTGTCGAGGAGTCCTGAGATGCCCGCAGACAAGAACGAGCCGATCGCCGCGGAGGATGTCTCCCTCCACAACCTGAGGCCCGCCCCGGGGAGCCGCAAGCCGCGCAAGCGCGTCGGTCGCGGCCACGGCTCCGGGATGGGCAAGACGTCGGGTCGCGGCCACAAGGGCGCCGGCGCGCGCTCGGGCGCCAAGGACCGTGCGCGGTTCGAGGGCGGCCAGATGCCGATCCACATGCGGATGCGCAAGCTGCGCGGCCCGCACATGAAGAAGTCGATGCCGTTCGAGATGTTCCGGACGCACACGCAGCCCGTGAACCTCCAGGACCTCGAGCGTCGCTTCGACTCCGGGGCCGAGGTCACCCTCGAGGCGCTCGTCGCCAAGGGGCTCGGCACGCGCAAGGACATCCCGGTGAAGATCCTCGCGAAGGGGTCGATCACCAAGCCGCTCACCGTGCACGCGCACAAGTTCTCCGGTGCCGCGAAGGAGGCCATCGAGGCCGCCGGCGGAACCGTCGTCGTCATCGACGCCTAGCTCGACGCGACGCTCGAAGTGAACGCGGAGGGGCGCCGAGAGGCGCCCCTTTCGCGTCCCGCCGCGGCCCGACGGCGTCCGTCCGACTGCGAATGTCGGGGTGAAGCGGACGTCGTTCCCGCCGCGGCCCGGACGGCGTCCGTCCGACCTCGAACATCAGGGAAGAACGGACGTCGTCGGCCATCGCGGGCCGGTCGCGTCCAACTCAGGTCGCGCCGTGCGAGCGCGCGGGTGCGCGCGGGCGGAGCACGACGCGTGCGCCGTGCTTCGGGCTGAGGGTGATGTGACGGCGTCGGCGGGGCTCGCCGGCACGGGGGCCGACAGGCTCGACCTCGTACTGGCGCAGCACCTCGGCGAGGACGATGCGCATCTCGAGCATCGCGAAGCTCATGCCGAGGCAACGCCGCCGTCCGCCGCCGAACGGGATCCAGGTGTAGGTGCCCGGCGGCGTCTCGAGGAACCGCTCGGGGCGGAACGTGTGCGGGTCCGGGTACAGCGCCGGGTCGTGATGGACGAGGTGGACGTTCGCGGTGAGCGCGCAGCTTCCGGAGGCGTAGTCGCGGCCGCCGAGCGTGAACGGCGCGCGCACGGAGCGCGGCTGGGTGATCGCGAGCACCGGGCGCTGGCGCAGCGACTCCTGGATCGTGGCCGTGAGGAACGCGTCGTCGGCGCGGTCCGCGGCCTCGCTCACGCGCGCGAGGACGTCCGGGAGCCGCACGAGGCGCTCGAACGTCCACGCGAGCTGCGAGGCCGTCGTCTCGTGCCCGGCGACGAGGAGCGTCATCAGCTCGTCCTCGATCTCCTCATCGCCCATCGGGGAGCCGTCCGCGTGCGAGGCCGCGAGGAGCATCGCGAGGACGTCGTCGCCACCCGCGTCCTCGCCGCGCCGGTCGACGATCTCCTCGCGCACAGCCGTCCGCGCGGCACGGCGGACCTTCATGAAGCGGCCCCACGGGCTCCAGCGGCCGTGGTCGTGCTGGAGCGCGGGGAGGAGGTTGACGGGCCGCGAGCCCTCGAGGAGGTACGCCTCCATCACGGAGAGGAAGCGGTGCAGCCGTGGACCCTCGCGGAGCCCGAACACCGCGCGGAGGATGACCTCGAGCGTGAGGCGCTGCAGCAGCGGGTGCAGCGCGACGGCCTCGTCGCGCGGCCACGCCTGCACCGCCCGCTGGGTGATCTCCGCGAGCGACTCCTCGAGGCGCGCCATCCGCTCGCCGTGGAAGGCGGGGAGCATGAGGCGGCGCTGCTCGAGGTGCGCGTCCTCGTCGAGGAGGAGGACCGACGACGGGCCGAGGATCGGCTCGAGGATGCGGCCCCCCTCCCCGGGGTGGAGGACCTCCGGGGGTGCGGCGAACAGCTCCTTGACGTCCGCTGGGTCGCTGAGCGACACGATCGGCGCACCGACGCCGAGCTTCAGCGTGAAGGTCGTCCCGAAGCGCCGCTCGCAGTCCTCGAAG
Organism: Paraconexibacter sp.; assembly: GCA_041603715.1. Taxonomy (GTDB): domain Bacteria; phylum Actinomycetota; class Thermoleophilia; order Solirubrobacterales; family Solirubrobacteraceae; genus Paraconexibacter. The sequence continues at coordinate 8,280 of JBFIDS010000064.1, forward strand.
AACGGCACGGGCGCGCGCAGCCACCGGAGGATCTGGAGCGGCTCGGGGAGCGACGGTCCGGGTGGGAGCACCCGGCGAGCCTAACGCCACGCCGCCGGGGGCGAACGGCGCAGATGAACCCCTAAGGGGGACGACGTTGCCCCGGTCGGGGTACGTCGGATCGAAATCGTGTCTGAGAGACTCAGCGCCGTGCCTGGACCGAGGGACCGTCGACGGACCGCACTCCTTCTCGGGTCGATCGCGGCTGCGACCGGGGCGATCGCCGGCCTCGCCGGCGCGGCCGGGCCGGACACCACCACCCTCCTGAGTCGCCCCGACGGTGGCGGCCCCGTCGCGGCGCCGGGAACGGGGGCGGCGGGGTTCGTCGTCGCGACCTCGAGCGCGTCGGTCCCCGGGGCGCACATCAGCTCGGACAACGGCCGGTACGTCGTCTTCGTCTCCAACGCCGACGGTCTCAGCGCCGAGGACGACGACGGCTTCGAGAACGTCTTCGTGCGCGACACGGTGGCGAACACGACGACGCTCGTCAGCCGCGCGGACGGCGTGGCGGGGGCGGCGGCGACGGCCGACTCCTACGGCCCGGCGATCTCCGACGACGGCACGACGGTCGCCTTCGTGACGACGGCGCCGCTCGACCCGGTGAACGACACCGACAGCTCGCCGACCGTCTACGTGCGCGACATCGTCGCGGGGACGACGACGCTCGTCTCGGCGCAGAACGGCGGCGCGTCGCCCATCGCTCTCGGCCCCGCTCTGCCGTCGATCGACGCCGACGGCAGCCACGTGGCGTTCACGACCTTCGACGCGATCGACGCAGCGGACACCGATGGGGAGTTCGACGTCTACATCCGGGACGTCGCCGGGCAGACGAGCGAGCTTGCGACGCCTGAGGCCGGGAGCGCCGAGAACCCCGTGCTCTCCGACGACGGCAGGACGCTCGCCTTCACGACGCCGCTCGCGCTCGATGCGGCCGACACGAACGGGGCACAGGACGTCTACGTCCGCGACCTCGACGCTCCGTCGACCGAGCTCGCCAACCGCGAGACGGGCGCGGCCGGGGCGGGCGGAACGACCCAGTCGCTCGCTCCGCGGCTCAGCGGAGACGGCTCGGCGGTCGCGTTCCTCACGACGTCCGCCCTCGACCCGGCGCTCGACACGAACGGGACGAACGACGTCTACGTGCGCGACCTCGGCGCCGACACCACGGTTCGCGCGTCGGTCGACGACGACGAATCGCAGTTCGCCTCCGGTGCCGGGGACCCGGCGATCTCCGACGACGGCAACCGCGTCGGCTTTCGTGACGGAAGCCTCGGGAAGGGGCGGGTCCGGGTCCTCGGAGCGGGTTCGACGATCGTCGCGGCGCGGGCCGACGGGCCCCTCGGTGCCGAGCTCGGCCTCATCGACGACGTCGCGCTCGCCGGGAACGGCCGCAGCGCTGTCTTCGTCCTCGGCGACGACGCGGCCTCCACCGAGGACGACGACGCGTTCCGGCATATCTACCAGCGGCGTCTCGCGGACCATCCGGCGCCCGACACGACGCTCTACATCGACCGGCCGACGGGGACGGGGCCGTTCACGGGCAACGCCCAGGAGATCGCTGACGTCGAGCTCGGACGCCGGGCCCTCTCCTGGGACGGGCAGGTCGCGGCGTTCGTCACCGAGAGCGACCTCGTTCCCGGCGCGGTCGACGTCCCGAACGTGATCGTCCGCGACAGCGTCTCCGGCATCACCGAGCAGGCCAATCTCGCGGCGAACGGGGACCCGCCGTTCGACTCCGACGCGCCCGGTGACGCGGGCGCGAGCGACGCGTCGATCAGCGCCGACGGCTCGCGGGTCGCGTTCGCGTCCGTGGCGAGCAACCTCCATCCCGACGCGACGACGGGCTCCCAGCGGGTCTACGTGCGTGACCGGGCGGCGGGGGACACCCTCCTCGCCAGCCGCAGCGACGGCGTGGCGGGCGCGCCCGTGTTCGGCGGGGACCCCGTCATCTCGGGTGACGGCTCGCGTGTCGCGTTCGTCACGTCGAGCGCGCTGGACCCCGCTGACAGCGGGACCGGCCAGGACGTTTACGTCCGCGACCTCGGAAGCGGGGAGACGATCCTCGCCTCACGGACGCCATCGGGAGGATCGGGCAACGGGACCTCCGGGGCACCGTCACTCAACTGGGACGGGACGGTCGTCGCGTTCGAGACAGACGCGACCGACCTCACCGATGTCATCGACGGCAACGGACGCAGCGACGTCGTCGTGCGGGACCTCGATGCGGGCACCACGGCGCTCGCGAGCCGGGCGGACGGCGCGAGCGGCGCGATCGGCGACGGCACGAGCGAGGAGCCGTCCCTCGACGGCGACGGCACGCGCGTCGCGTTCCGGACCCGCGCGGCGAACCTCGGGGTGACGACCGGCGACGACGTGGTCGTCCGCGACCTCGTCGCCGGGACGACGGTGAACCTCACGCCGGACGGCGCCGCGTCGACGCGCGCATCGATGAGCGACGACGGGGCGTTCGTCGCCCTCGAGACGCTGTCCGCGCTTGCCGGCGGGATCGACGACAACGGTGTAGCGGACGCCTACCGCGTCGAGGTCGCCTCGGGCGCGGCGACCCTCGCCAGCCGCGGGACCGGCGCCGCCGGCGCGGTCGGCAACCTCGCGTCGGTCGGTCTCGGCGGCGGTCCCGCGATCTCCGGCAACGGCCGGTGCGTCGCGTTCGGCTCGCTCTCGTCGAACCTCGACCCCGACTGGGCCGGGTCGAGCATCCGCCAGGTCTTCCTGCGCAACGTCGGGACCTGCCTCGATTCGACCGCCCCGACGACGACGCTGGAGTCCGGTCCGAGCGGCGGCGCGACCACCGACGACGCGACGCCGACGTTCACGTTCTCGGCGGACGAGCGCGCGACGTTCACGTGCGCCGTGGACGGCGGTGCGGCCGCGCCCTGCGAGAGTCCCTTCACAGCGCCGGAGCTCACGGACGGGTCTCCGACGCCGACCTCCACCATGTTGCCGATCGACACGAAGTGGGAAAAGCCGATTCCTTCCATGATCGCCCAATCGAGTGCGGAACTGCAGAGCGTTCCGGACTGGGACA
>JBFIDS010000065.1:0-11211 GCA_041603715.1 Paraconexibacter sp.
CGCATCAGGTCGAGCGTGCGGTGGCTGGACGGGGCTCGGGGGGTCCGCACCGACGGCCGATGCGGACCGGCGATCAGGCGCCCGGCTCCTCGAGGGACGGGCCGAGCTCCTCGAGGAGGCGAAGGGCGACCTGGAGCTCGAGGCGTCGCACGGACTCGGCCTCCGTCCCCGGCCCGCTGCCGGACAGGGAGACCCCGTCCTGCTCGAGCGCGTTGAGCCGGTAGACGACGGTGTTGCGGTGCACGCCGAGCCGCTCGGCCGTCCGGGTCGGGCTGCCGCCGGTCGCGAGATACGCCTCGAGCGTCCGACGGGCCCGCATCGTGTGCTTGTCCTCGCGTGTCAGGGTGCCGAGGACACGTCGCACGAAGCGCTGGCAGGCGGCGCGGTCGCGCGTGAGCAGCACGGAGAGCTCGAGCTCGTCGTAGGTGACCACGCGGTCCGCGGGAGAGACCGCGTCGCGCAGGATCTCCGCAACGCGGCCGGCGTCGTCACGGGCCTGGACGAAGCCGGCGAGCCCCGTGTGCACGCCCGACATCGCGACCTGGACGCCGGGGGGGACCGCGACGGCGCGGGCAGGGCCGGCGTCGAGTTCCCCCGCCGTGCTCAGCCACGCGTACACCCGGTGTCGTCCGGTGAGCGCGAGGACCCGCACCGGGCCGAGGGCGCCGGAGATCGCCTCGAGCGCCGCGGCGAGATCGTCCCCACCCGGGTCGCCGCCCGCCCGCCAGAGGATGAGGGCGACGTGGCGACCCGTCAGCGGGTGGTTGAGGGTGAGCGACGCGGCGTGCGCGTCGGTGACCTCCCCGTCGAGGATCTGGCGCACGAGCTGCGCGCGGCGCCCGGCGGCGCTGTTCTCCAGCGCGCGGTGCTCGCGTTCGTAGCGTGCCCGGATCTCGGCCGCCGCGGTGTCGATGTAGGCGACGAGGCGCTGGTGGAGCCGGCGCGTTGCGGGCGACACCAGGTCGGCCGGCGCCGCGGTCTCCAGCCGGTGCTGCCACCAGTCCCCCGCGATCCCCTGCGCCGCGCGGTAGGCCTCGAGGAGCGCGATGAGCGGGATGCCGTGCTGGATCGTCGTGTGGAGGAGATCGCCCGCCTCGAGTGGGAGCCCGGCGCTCCTCGCGCGCTCGGCGTCCCCCGCGAGCAGCTCGCGGACGCGGTGCACGTTCGCCGCGACCGCGGCGCCCATGTCATGGGCGACATCGCCGTCCGCGAAGAACTCGGGGACGGTCTCGCGCAGGCGGTCGAGGATCGTCGCCGTGAGCTCCGCCTCCTCGCTCGCGTGGGTCGTCGCGACCTGGCGCAGGAGGTCGTCCACCGCCTCCTCCTGCCGCTGGCCCGCGCGATCCGACGTCATCGGCGCAGTATCCCGCGACGCGCGATGCGCGTCCTTGCATCGATCTGCCCAAGGACAACAGGCGAAGTTCGACGCGTCGACCAAGAGCGCCGCACGCGCGCCGCCGTACGGTCACCACCGATGACTCCGCGACGATCCTCCCCCTTCGAGACGGCCCTCGGCGAGCTCGACACGTTCGCCGACGGTCCCCCGCACGCGCTCTTCGCCCGGATGCGCGACGAGGCACCGGTCATGTGGACCGACGCGCCCGCCCACTGGCCCGAGATCGACCAGCCGGGCTTCTGGAGCGTGACCCGCGCCGCGGACGTCGAGCGGGTGGGCAAGGATCCGAAGACGTTCTCCTCGTGGCTCGGCGGATTCACGATGAAGAGCGACGAGGTCGGGTCGCTCGACGTCCAGCGCAGCGTGATGATCGGCAAGGACGGCTCCGAGCACGCCCGGATGCGGGGGACCGTGAACAAGGCGTTCACCCCATGGCGCGTCCGCGACCTCGAACCGCGGATCCGCGAGCACGTCGTCGCGCTCTTCGACGCGGTCGCCGAGAACGGACGCTGCGACCTCGTGCACGACCTGGGCGGCCCGCTCTCCAACGGGACGATCTGCGACCTCCTCGGCGTCCCCGTCGAGGACCGCGAGCAGATCGACCGCTGGACCGACGCGTTCCTCAACAGCGACGACGCCGTCGCCGGCGGGATGCGCGGCGACGAGGCGCTTGCCGCCTCGGCGCAGTACCTCATGGGCCTCCTGCTCGAGCGCGAGCAGAACCCGGGCGAGGACCTCATCTCCGCGCTCGGGCTCGTCCGCTACAACGACGAGCCGATGCCGCGCGAAGAGCAGGTCGGCGTCTTCAGCCAGCTCTTCGCCGCCGGGATCGACTCGACGCGGGCGACGATCAGCACCGGCGTCGTCGCGCTCCTCGAGCACCCGGAGCAGCTGCGCCTCCTGCGGGAAGATCCGTCGCTCGTGCCGGCCGCGGTCGAGGAGATCCTCCGCTGGAGTCCCGCGTTCACGCACCAGCGCCGCACCGCGACCCGCACGGTCGAGCTCGGCGGCCAGGAGATCCACGAGGGCGAGTCCGTCGTGATGTGGCTGTCCTCCTCGAGCCGCGACCCGCGGGTGATCGACCGGCCCGACACGTTCGACATCACCCGCGGTGCGAAGGGCTGCCCGCACCACGCGTTCGGCGGCGGGGGCCGGCACTTCTGTCTCGGCGCGGGGCTCGGGCGCCTCGAGCTCACGGTCTTCTTCGAGGAGCTCCTCGCCCGGACGGACGACCTGCAGCTCGACGGGACGCCCGAGCGGATCCGCTCGTGCTTCATCGACGGCTTCAAGTCGGTCCCGATCCGCTTCACCGCGGTGCGCCGCCCGCAGGCCGCGCTCATCGCGAGCTGACCACGCCCGATCCCCTCTCAGACCAGGAGTTCCCCATGTCCCTCGTGACGTCCCAGATCATCGACCGCCGCGGCGTCCCCGAGGACGACGCGGAGGCCATCAGCGCGCTGGAGCACGCCGTCGCGCTCCAGAAGGACGCGTTCCGGCGTGATCCGCTCCCGGGCGCGGACGAGCGCAAGGAGCACCTCCTCGCGCTCGCCGGGATGCTCATGGGCAACCGGGAGCGGATCCAGCGGGCGGTCCGCGAGGACTTCGGGGCGCACCCGGCGGAGTTCACCGACCTGCTCGAGATCCTCGGCCCGGCGGGCCGCGTCGCCGCCGCCATCGAGTCGCTCGAGGGCTGGATGGCCGACGACGAGCGCCACGCGGACCCGGCGGTCTACGGGTCGGCGCGGGCGTTCATGCGCGACGAGCCCAAGGGCGTCATCGGCAACATGGCCCCCTGGAACTTCCCGTTCGAGATCGGCTGCGGGCCCGTCGTCGAGATGCTCGCCGCGGGCAACCGCGTCGTCATCAAGCCGTCCGACCTCACGCCGGCCTGCGGCGAGCTGCTCGCCGAGCTCGTCGCGGTCGCGTTCGACCCCGAGCGCGTCACGGTCGTCACGGGCGGGCTCGAGCTCGCGAAGGCGTTCACGCGCCAGCCGTGGGACCACCTCATGTACACGGGGAGCCCGGGCATCGGGCGCGAGGTCATGCGCGCCGCGGCCGACAACCTCGTGCCGGTGACGCTCGAGCTCGGCGGCAAGTGTCCGGCGATCCTCACGCCCAGCGGGGTCACGCGCGCCGCGGCGGAGTCGATCATCGGCACGAAGCTCATCAAGAACGGGCAGATGTGCATCACGGTCGACCACGTGCTCGTCCCCCGTGAGGACGTCGTGCGGTTCGTCGACCTCGCCCGCGAGGTCGCCACCTCCGCGACGCCGGGGCATTCCGGCACGGAGGACTGCGTCGGCATGATCAGCCGGGGGCACCTGGGGCGCGTCGAGGACCTCCTCGACGAGGCGCGCCGCTCCGGGGCGGAGATCGTCGACCTCGAGCCGGGCGCCGGCGTTGACCGCGCCACCCGTCGCATGCCGCTGCGGCTCGTGGTCGACCCCGATCCCTCCCTGCGGATCTGCCGCGAGGAGATCTTCGGCCCGATCCTCCCGGTCATCCCCTACGACTCGCTCGCCGAGGCGACCGCGGCCGCCGACGCCCTCGACCGGCCCCTGGGCCTCTACGTGTTCGGGGACGATCCGGCGGAGTGCGAGGGCGTGCTGCGCGCGGTCCGCTCCGGCGGCGCGTGCGTGAACGCCTGCGGCCTGCAGGGCGCGCTGCCGTCCCTCGGCTTCGGGGGCAGCGGCACGAGCGGGATGGGCCGGCACCACGGGATCGAGGGCTTCCGCGAGTTCAGCAACCCCCGCGGCGTCGTGATCCGCGGCGAGGGCGACCACGTCGACATCCTGTTCCCGCCGTACGGCGACAAGGTGCGCGGCGTGCTCGACGCGGCCTTCTCCCCGTCGTGAGCCGCGCCTGGTTCCTCGCCCGGGCGCCGCAGGGCCGCCTGAGCGCCGACGACTTCGAGCTGCGCGACGTCGACCTGCCGCCGGTCGCCGACGGCGAGGTGCGGTGCGAGCTGCTGTGGCTGTCGATCGACGCGGCGAACCGCGCCTGGATGCAGGGCGCGACGTACCGCTCAGCGGTGACCGAGGGGACGTCGATGCCGGGGCTCGGGCTGGGCCGCGTCGTCGAATCGCGCAGCCCGGCGCATCCGGTCGGCACGATCGTCTCCGGTGATCTCGGCTGGCGCGAGCAGTGCGTCGTGCAGGCCACCGGGCTCGAGGTCGTCCGCGGCACGCGCCCGCTCCCCGAGCACCTCGGCGTGCTCGGGGTCTCCGGGCTCACCGCGTACTTCGGTCTGCTGCGCATCGGGGACCCCCGTCCGGGGGAGACCGTCGTCGTCTCGGCCGCCGCGGGCGCGACGGGCAGCCTCGTCGGGCAGATCGCGAGGATCCGCGGCTGCCGGGTCGTCGGACTGTGCGGCACCCTGGCCAAGCAGCGGTGGCTCGAGGAGGGGCTCGGCTACGACGTCGCGCTCGACCACCGCTCCGCCACGCTCGGCGCCGACCTGAAGGCCGCGTGTCCCGACGGCGTCGACGTGTACTTCGACAACGTCGGCGGCCCGGTGCTCGAGGCCGTCCTGCCGCGGATGCGCGCCGGCGCGCGCATCGTGTGCTGCGGCGTCGTCTCCCAGTACGACACCGACAGCCCGCGCCCCGGGCCGGCGGGCGTGCCGGGGCTCCTCGTCACCCGCCGTCTCCGGATGCAGGGCTTCGTCTACACGGACTTCGAGGCCGAGTTCGGCACCGCGCGGACCGAGATCGCCGGATGGCTCGACGACGGTTCCCTGCAGGTGGCCCAGCACGTCGCCGAGGGGCTCGACCGGGCTCCCGACGCGCTCGTCGACCTGCTCGCCGGGGCGACGCGCGGGAAGTGCCTCGTCCGCGTCGCGCCGGAGGCGGTGGGCGCAGATGCCGGGTGAGCCGTCGTCCCTCCCGCTCGGGGGACGGGTCGCGGTCGTCACGGGGGCGTCGTCGGGACTCGGCGTCGCGTTCGCCGATGCGCTCGCGAGGGCCGGGGCGGACGTCGTGATCTGCGCCCGGCGCACGGACCGCCTCGCGGATACGAAGGCGCTCGTCGAGCGTCTCGGCCGGCGCTGTGTCGCGGTGGGGGCCGACGTCACCGTCGAGGATGACTGCCGGCGTGTCGCCGAGGCCGCCGTCGACGGGTTCGGGCGCCTGGACGTCCTCGTGAACAACGCGGGGGTGGGGACGGCCGGTCCGGCCCTGCGCGAGCAGCCCGCGGACTTCCGCCGGGTGCTGGACGTCAACGTCACCGGTGCCTTCCTGATGGCCCAGGCCTGTGCGCGGGTCATGAGGCACGGCGGGAGCATCGTCAATGTCGGCAGCGTCCTCGGGTCGACGACGGTGGGTCTGCCTCAGGCGGCCTACTGCTCGAGCAAGGCGGCGATCATCGGACTCACGCGCGACCTCGCCCAGCAGTGGTCCGGCCGTCGGGGGATCCGGGTCAACGCGCTCGCCCCCGGGATCTTCCCGTCGGAGATGACCGACGCGCTGCCGCCGGGGCAGACCGACCAGACGCTTCCACGGATCCCGATGGGCCGGGTCGGAAGGGGTGAGGAGCTCGCGGCGGCCGCCGTCTTCCTCGCCGGCGATGGGGCGTCGTACATCACGGGCGTGGTCCTCCCGGTGGACGGAGGGCTTCTCACGGGCTGACCGCGACCACGGCCTCGTGCACGGCCCGTGGTGCGGTCCGGTGCCAGCCTCAAGAAGACCCTGGGACCCGCCGATGACAGGGCGGACCGTGGCGGCTTCCCTCCTCCGCCGGGGTCTCGACATTGGTCAACATCCTCACGCGGATCCAGAAGTACTCCGACCTCGTCGCCGCCGGCGTCGTGGTCCTCATCGTGGTGATGCTCATCGTGCCGCTGCCGCCGGCACTGCTCGACCTCGCCATCACGCTGAACATCTCGATGGCCCTCGCCATCGTCGTCGCGACGCTCTACATCCCGCGTGCGCTCGACTTCTCCGCGTTCCCGTCGCTGCTGCTCCTCACGACGCTGTTCCGCCTGGCGATCAACGTCAGCGTCACGCGACTCATCCTCCTCGAGGGCGACGCCGGCCACGTCGTCGAGGCGTTCGGCAACTTCGTCGTCGGCGGGAACGTCGTCGTCGGCCTCGTCATCTTCCTCGTGCTCGTCGTCATCCAGTTCGTCGTCGTGACGAACGGCGCGGGGCGCGTCGCCGAGGTCGGGGCGCGCTTCACCCTCGACGCGATGCCGGGCAAGCAGATGGCGATCGACGCCGACCTCAACGCCGGGCAGATCACCGAGGACGAGGCACGCATCCGCCGGCAGGACATCAGCCGCGAGGCCGACTTCTACGGGTCGATGGACGGCGCCTCGAAGTTCGTCAAGGGCGACGCGATCGCGGCGGTGATCATCACGATCATCAACCTCGTCGGCGGGATCATCATCGGCGTCATGCAACTCGGCATGCCGTTCGGCGAGGCCGCGCAGCACTTCTCGCTCCTCACGATCGGCGACGGCCTGTCCGCGCAGATCCCGGCGCTCCTCATCTCGGTCGCCACCGGCATCATCGTCACGCGGGCGGCGAGCGACCAGGACCTCGGCTCGGACATCGCCGGCCAGCTCACGGCGCAGTCGAAGGCTCCGATGGTCGCGGGCGCGGTCATCTGCGGCTTCGCGCTCGTCCCGGGCCTGCCCAAGGTCCCGTTCCTCGTCGTCGGCACGATCTTCTTCCTCGCCGGCCGCGCGCTCATGAAGGACGACAAGGTCAAGGCGGAGACCGAGGCCGAGGAGGAGGCGGCGCGCGCGCTCATGCCCGCCCCGGCGGCGAGCCCGCGCGACCAGGCGCTCGACGCGATCGGCATCGACGCGCTCGAGCTCTGCATCGGCTTCGGGCTCGTTCCGCTCGTGAACAGCGACAGCGGCTCGGGGGGTGCGCTCCTGCAGCGGGTGAGCGCGGTCCGCCGCCAGATCGCCGGCGAGGTCGGCACGATCATCCCGTCGGTCCGCATCCACGACGAGGCGGGTCTCGCGTCGCACGAGTACGTCATGAAGGTCCGCGGCTCCGTCGTCGCCCGCGGGCGGATCACCCCAGGGCACGCTCTCGCGCTCGACCCGGGCGACGCGGTCGGGACGGTCGAGGGCATCCAGACGACCGAGCCCGCCTTCGGCCTGCCGGCGGTGTGGATCCCGGACGCCGCGCGTGCCGAGGCCGAGGCGCTGGGGTACACGGTCGTCGACGCCGAGTCGGTCGTCGTGACCCACCTCACGGAGATCATCCGCCGCCACGTCGCCGAGCTCCTCACCCGTCAGGACACCCGGTCCCTGCTCGACAGGCTCAAGGAATCCAACGCAGCCGTCGTTGAGGAGGTCGTGCCCGAGCTTCTCAGCGTCGGTGAGGTGCAGCGCGTCCTCCAGGCCCTCCTGCGGGAGGGCGTGTCGATCCGCGACCTCGGCGCCGTCGTCGAGGCGGCGGGCGACCGGGCGCGCATCACCCGCGACCCGGACCTCCTCGCGGAGTACGCCCGGCAGGCACTCGGACGGACGATCGTGCAGCCCTACCTCGATGAGGAGCAGCGGCTGCGGGCGATCGCGCTCGATCCGCAGATCGAGCAGGAGGTCTCGGAGGCGATCGCGCAGACCGCCGACGGCGAGTACCTCGCGATGGACCCCAACCGCGCCGCGGATCTCGTCGCGTCGCTCGGTGAGCAGGTCGAGTCGGCGGTCGCGCGCGGCCGTCGCCCGGTCCTGCTCTGCAGCTCCCGCGTGCGTCGTCACCTGCGGCGACTCTGCGAGCAGGCCCTTCCCCAGCTGTCGGTGTGCGCCTACAACGAGATCGCGCCCGGCATCAGCGTCGAGACGATCGGAGTCGTGACCGCATGAACCCCCACGCCGAGAACGGCACGAAGACCTACCGCGGCCGCGCGCTCGCCGAGGTGCTCCCGCGGATCCGCGAGGAGCTCGGGGAGGACGCCGTCATCGTCGCCCAGCGCGAGGACGCGGAGGGCGGCGTCGGAGGGTTCTTCGCCAAGCGGGTCGTCGAGGTGGAGGCCCGCGCGGGCGGCGCGCCCGCGGGTGCCCCCACGATCGACGTGCGCGCCGACGAGCCCGCCGGCCCCGGTGCGCTGGACCTTCCCGCGCAGGCGGGCCACCTCCCGTCCCTCCCGGTCGACGTCGCGGCCCCGATCGACACGGCCGCGGATCTGGTCGCGGAGCCGACACCCGCCCCCGCCGAGGAGCCCGGGGCCGCCGGGTCCGAGGCGCCCGTCTCCCTCGCCGCGGAGCTCGTCGCCGCGGTCGGCGACGCCTCGCCCGACGCCGACGAGCCGACGTTCGAGGAGCACCTCAAGGCGCTCCTGCGCGGTGCCGGCGCTCCCGCCGCGCCCGCCAGCCCGCCCGTCGTCGTGCCGCAGGTCACCGAGGACCCGCGCGAGCAGCCCGTCGCGGCCGAGCCCAAGCCCGCTCGGCCCCCCCAGGTCGCCCCGGCCCCCGAGGCCGCGACCTTCCCGACCCGCCGCACGCCGGAGATCCTCCCCGTCGCCGACATCAACCTCCTCTTCGAGACCGAGCCGGAGCCCGCTCCCGCGGCCGAGGTCGCGCCCGTCGCCGAGGTGGAGGCCGAGATCCTCGCGCCGGCCGACCCCGCGTCCCCGGCCCCCGCGGACGTCATCGAGCCGGGCGTCGAGATCGCGACCGCGCCCCGGCCCGCGCCCCCCGCGACGCTCGCCGACCCGCGCCGGCTCGAGGTCCGCGACGGGCTCGTCGAGTCCGGCCTCACCCAGCGCCTCGCGAGCTCGCTCGTGGAGGAGACCGTCACCCACCTCGTCCCGCTCGCCCGCGACCCCTCTCTCGTCCCGCTCGTCCAGAAGGCGCTCGCCTCCCGGATCCCCACGCACGCGGTGCGCGGAGCCGGCGGGCGCGTCGTCGGCTTCGTCGGACCGGGCGGTTCGGGGAAGACGCGCTGCGTCGCCCGGCTCGCGACCGCCTACGCCCGCCGCTCCCCGCTCCCCGTCGCCTGCGTGACCCTGCGGTCCGAGGACGGCGGCGCCGAGCTGCGCGGCCTGCTCGCGCCGGTCGGCATCCCGATCCACGCCGAGCCCGACGCGGAGTCCGCGGCTCAGCGGATCGCCGAGCTGCGCGACGAGGCCATCGTCGTCCTCGACACGCCCGGGGTGAGCCCCCGCGCGGAGGCCGAGCAGCGGGTCCTCGCCGTCGAGCTCGCCCAGCTGCACGCGGACGAGATCCACGTCACCGTCCCGGCGACCGTCGGCCCGCGTGCGGCACGCGAGATCGTCGCCGGTGCCCGCGGCGCGAAGCCGTGCGCCATCGCGATCACCCACGCGGACGAGACCGCGGCGCTCGGGACCGTCGTCGAGCTGGCGATGGACACCGGCCTGCCGCTCTCCTACGTCGGGCGCGGTCACCGCGTCGACGTCGGCCTCCGACCCGCCGACGCGACCGAGCTCGCGATGGCGCTCACGTCATGACCACGTCCCGCGCGACCCCGGTCGACCGAGCCCTCCCAGGACGGCGGCGCGTGCAATGAGCCCTGCGACGACGGGCCCCGCGATCGGCACCCGTGCCGTCCTCGTCTTCGGTCGCCACGACCGCGTCCCCGTCCTCGTGGACGACCGCGGGACCGGCTGGTTCGATGTCGAGCTCGTGGACCCGTACGTGCCGTCCTTCATCCCCGACTGCCGCGCGGTGCTCGAGTTCGCCGGATCGGCGGGCACCGGCCAGGTCGTCGGCCGCCTGCGCCGCACACCGAACCCGGCGATCCTGCGGCTCGCCCACACCGCACCGATCCAGCTCACGCGCCGCCGCGAGTTCGTGCGCTCGCGCGTCGCCGCACCCGTCACGGTGATGCGACTCGGGCCCGACGCGACCGCGACCCGCGCCGTCACGGTCGACATCACCGGCGCGGGCATGACGCTGCGGGGGATCCCGTACGCCGCTCCCGGGCAGCTCTACACCTTCGAGCTCGAGCTGCGTGACGTCCCGCTCGTCGAGGGGCAGTTCCGCGTGCAGCGCGTCGACGGTGATCTCGTCTCGGCCGCGTTCACCGTGCTCGACGCCCGCGACCGCGCCGCGCTCGTCCGCTACGCCGCCGACCACCCCGCCCGTCCGGGATACGTCGCCTGATGGCCGGCCGGCGCAAGAAGGGCGACGAGGACGTCGAACCCACGGCCGGGCCCGACACCAGCGGGGGGCTGCGCCTCACCGATCATCCCCGTGCCCAGCGGCAGATCGCGACCGTGAAGGCCTGGAGCGGCCTCGCCGGGTTCGCGCTCGGCGGGCTCCTCGCGGGCCGCACCGGGCTCCCGATCGCCGACGTCCTGCTGCGCGGGCTCCTCGCGGGCATCGGTACGTACCTCGTCGCCTGGGCTCTCGGCGTGAGCGTCTGGCGACAGCTCGCTCGCGCCGAGGTCGACCACATGCGCCGGATGTTCGAGGCCGCCCACGCCCAGGCCCAGGCCGAGGCCGACCGCCTGCGGGCCGAGCGCGAGGCGAAGGCCCAGGCCAAGGCGAAGGCCGCATGACCGACACCGCGGAGCTCACGCTCCTCGTCCCGCTCCCGCCCGCTCCGACCGTTGCGCTCGCGTGCCTGGAGGCCATCTCGGAGCTCGCGCCCGAACCCCGGCACGACGTCGTTCTCGTCGACAGCTCCTGCGGCGTGCTCGACGAGCTCCTCGCCCGCGTGGAGGGGGAGGTCGCGATCATCCGCGCCGACCGCCGGGCCGGTCTCGCCGCCGCGATCGATGAGGGTCTCGAGCGCGTCGAGTCCCCGTTCGTCGTGCTGCTCCCGCAGGGCGCGTTGCCGACGCCCGGCGCTCTTGCCGCTCTGCACGGTGCCCTCTGCGATCCGGGTGTCGCTGTC
>JBFIDS010000066.1:0-11173 GCA_041603715.1 Paraconexibacter sp.
CCCTCGGCCCACCAGGCCATCGTCACCTCGTGCCACCCGCTCGCGGGCAGAAGCGGGTCGAGGACGCGGGTGGCGGGAGCGTCGCCCGCCGCGGACGCCGCCGGCTCGGGAACGGAGACGTGCTCCGGCCGACCGAGAGGCCCCGAGCCCGTGACCGACGTCGACGCCGCCCACGCGGCGGCGGTCGCGAGCCGCTCGGCCCGACGCGTGTCGAGGTAGGTCGGCATGAGCCGCTCGGCGGCCTGTTCGAGGTCCCCGGCGGCGAGGAGCGCCCGCGTACGTGCGGTCGCCTCGTCACCGGCCGCGCCGTCGCGCGCGACCCGTTCGAGGCTCTCGAGCTTCGGCAGGGTGCGGGCGAGCCCTCCGGCCGTCAGCGCCTCGAGGAGATCGGGCGGCTCCTCGGGCGAGCCGTCGACGTCGGAGACCGACGGCACGACGTAGAGGAGCAGCCGCCGCCAGCCGCCGGTGACGGGCATGACGGCGATGCGGTCGAGGACGGGGCCGAACGGCTGGTTGTCGAGGATCCCCCCGTCGACGAGGTGCGTGAGCAGCCCGCCGGCCGGATCGCCGGGGCGCTCGATCCGGGCGACGTGCGGAGGGAACGCCCCCGGGAAGCTGCTCGAGGCGCGGGCGGCACGGGCGAGACGGCGGGCGTTTCCGAGGTTGAGCGTGAGGGTCTCCGCGAGCACGTCGTCGTCGGCCGGCTCGATCATCCCGTCGTCCTCGTCGCCGAGGCCGTCGATCGGCCGCGCCGAGAACCGGAAGACGACGCGGTGCTCGCGCTCCCGGACCGTGCCGGTCGCCGTCGGGACGCTGAGCGTCCGCGTGCCCCGCAGGTCGGTTGCGGTGAGGTACGCGTACAGGGGGTGGTCGAGCGTCGAGCGCCCGGGCGCGACGAGGAGCTCCCGCAGCACGCGCTCGAGCTCCGCGAGGAAGTACTCGTCGCCACGCAGGAGCGACGGCGGGTCGGGCTCCCGGACGTCCCGCGTGAGCGCGCGGAGGTCCCCGATCCGCAACCACACGTCGCGCAGCGACCGGCCCTCGCAGCGCAGCGGTCGGTCTCCCTGGATCGCCGCTCCGAGGAGCGCGCCGTTGATGCCGCCGGCGCTCGCGCCCGCGATCACGTCGACCCGGGCGCGGGTGCAGCCCGCAGCCTCGAGCGCGTGCGCGTAGCTCGCGTCTCCCGCGCCGGGGTCCCGCGTCGCCCGGCGCAGCTCGTCGATCTCGTGGACGACGCCGCCGATCCAGACGGCGAGGCTCACCCCGCCGTTGAGCACGAGCCCGATCCTCAGCTCGCGGTCGGCGGGCCCGGCCGTGACCTCGGTCTCCATGCCCGCCGACACTACCCCGCCGTCCGCCGGCCACCGGGGACCTGCCGGCGAGCGACCGACGGACGCGGGGGCCGCTCAGGGCCGCACGACGTCGACGCGGCGCGGGTGGACCGTCACGGGCAGGGCGGCGGCATCCACGAGCTCGCCGTCGACGTTGAAGGCCCTCTCCCCGTCGCTGATCTCGACCTGCACCGACCGCGCCCGCGCGTGAGGGACGGCGTCCTGCGTGTTCAGCGTGCCGCGGCGCATCCCGAACGCGCGCCGCGCGAGCGCGAGGCGCGGACCCGCGGGGACGACGCTGACGTCGATGAACCCGTCGTCGCGCTCGGTGCCGCCGACCGCCGACCCGCCGCCGAAACGTCCCGTCCCGCAGACGAGGACCTGCCAGGCGCGCCCGGTCCACCACTCGGCCCCGTCGAGGGAGACCGAGATGCGGATCGCGCGGGCGGTGAGCGCGGCGCGCAGCGCGCCCGCGCCGTAGGCGAGCGGACCGAGCGTCTTCTTCATCCCGACCGCCTCGCGTGCGGCGATCACCCCGAGCCCGGCGCTCGCGACGTTGACGAAGGCACGGTCGCCGTCGGCGACGAGGACCTCCACCGGCTCGGTCCGGGCCGCCGGATCGACGGCGAGGCGCGCCGCCTCCTCGTGGTCGAGCGGGAGCCCGAGCGCCCGGGCGAAGTCGTTCGCCGTGCCGGTCGGGAGGATCGCGAGCGGGATGCCCGCGTCGGCCGCCACCCGGGCGCAGCCACCCAGCGTCCCGTCCCCCCCGGCGACGACGATCCGCTCCGGTCGCCCGTCGGCGCAGCGCGCGTGCTCGTCGATGTCGAAGCGCTCGACTCTGGCGCCGTGGCGCTCGAGGAGCGCGACGACGTCGGCCGGGTCGCCGATGCTGCCACTGCCCGGGTTGAGGACGAGGGCGATGTCCATGTGCGCTGCTCCGTTCATCGTGTCTAGGATCGTGGGGTGTCCGCCGACGACCTCTGCACGACCGACGCCGAACGGGCGAGCCTCGCCGCGCTCCGTGCCCGCGCCGGAACCGACAGCCCGATGGAGCGCCACTGCCACCGGCAGTTCCTCATCGCCGAGCGGCTCGCGGGGGACGACCCGATCGACCGGGAGCTGCTCCTGTGCGCGTGCTGGCTGCACGACGCGGGCCTGTGGACGACGAGCGACGACCCGTACGTGACCGAGGCCGCGCGCCTCGCCGCCGAGGTCCTCGCCCCCTTCGACTGGGAGCCGCCGCGGCTGCAGCGCTGCATGGACGCCTGCGAGCAGCACCACGCGCCGCGATCGGTCGCGCGATACGGGACGGAGGTCGAGCTGGTCCGCCGCTCGGACCTCGTCGACGTGAGCAACGGGCTCATCGCGTTCGGACTCGACCGCGCGTGGGTCCGGGGCCTCGCGCGCACGATCCCGCGCACGGGCTTCTGGCGTCGGACGATCGCCCCCGCCTTCGTCCGGGAGCTCCGCACGCGTCCACGCTCGATCGGGGCGGTCTTCGTGCGCCCGCGCCGGACCCCGGTCCCGCAGGACACGCCGTCCGCGCGGGCCTGATCGACCGCCCTCACAGCTCCCGCCGGACGAGCCGCGTCGCCGCCTCCGATGCGCGCGCGAGCGGACCGCGCCGCGCCCAACGCTCGGGGTCGATCAGCTCGCTCGCGTCGAGATCGCGCTCGAACTGCTCGGTGAGCTCGCGGGCGACATCGCGGGACTGCACGCACAGCGTCGCCTCGTCGTTGCGCTCGAAGCTGCGGTTGTCGAAGTTGACCGAGCCGACGGTCGCCCACGCCCCGTCCACGACGAGGGTCTTCGCGTGGAGCATCGTCGGACAGTACTCGTGGACCTCGATCCCGCAGTCGATGAGCTCGGCGTAGACGGCTCGCCCCGCGATGCGCACGAGCTGCTTGTCGATGTGCCGGCCGGGGACGAGGATGCGGACCCGCACGTCGCGCTTGCGGGTCTCGCACAGCGCGGCGACGAACGCCGGCCGCGGCGCGAAGTAGGCCGCGGTGAGATCGACGCTCTCCCGCGCACTCGCGATCGCGAGGTACATGAGCGCCTCGGCGTTCGAGTCGCCGACGCCGGCCCGCGAGCGCACGAGCTGCATCGGACCGCCGTCGTCGACGGGCTCGAGCGCGGGGAGGTGGTCCTCGCCGCACAGGAGCTCGCCGGTCGCCTCGAGCCAGCTCTCCGCGAACGCGCCGTGCAGCCCGCGGACGACCGGTCCGCGGACGAGGAGATGGGTGTCCCGCCAGTGGTCGGGATCCTGCGCGTCGCCCGTCCACTCGCGGGCGATCCCCACGCCCCCGGTCATCCCGACCTTCCCGTCGGCGACGAGCAGCTTGCGGTGGGTGCGGTGGTTGAGGCGCCGGGCGGCGTAGGGCTTCACGGGACGGAAGCGGTGGACGCGCACGCCCGCGTCGGACATCGTGCGCAGGAGGCCGCGGTCCATCTTCAGCGACCCGACGGCGTCGAGCAGCACGCAGACCTCGACGCCGGCCCGCGCGCGCTCGGCGAGCGCCTCGGCCATCTCGTGCGCGATCTCGCCCTCCCAGTAGACGTAGGAGAGGAACGAGATGGTCCGCTCGGCGCGGCGGACGACGTCGAGCATCGCCGGGAAGATCCGGTCGCCGTTGATGAGGATCTCGAGCGTGTTGCCGTGGGAGATCGGTGCTCCCGTGAGCGCCTCGCACGCGCGCAGGAAGTCCCCGCTGGCAACGTCGACGGGGTCGTCGAGGCGATACCCGCTGCGGCCCTCCCGGCGATGGCGGATCGAGCCCGCGACGTAGGAGGCCGTCGCGTAGGACGCCAATGCGGCGGGCCAGGCGTAGCGCGCGGGCGGGAGGCGCACCCGGGAGCCGCCGCCGTGAGGGAGGACGTCCATGGCTCGCATGTGTACCCGACGAGGGGCCCGGTGAGTCGACCTCGTAGACTCAGCGGCCGCATGTTCGGACGCATCGACCACATCGGCGTCGCCGTGCAGAGCATCGACGAGACGCTTCCCCTCTACGCGGAGCACTACGCGATGGACCTCGTCCATCGTGAGCGCGTGGAGGAGCAGGGCGTCGAGGCGGTGCTGCTGGACGTCGGCGAGAACCACGTCGAGCTGCTGCAGCCGCTCGGACCCGACACGCCGGTCGGGAAGTTCCTCGCCAACCGCGGCCCGGGACTCCATCACGTCGCCTACCAGGTCGACGACATCGAGGCGACGCTGCGCTCGCTCAAGGCGGCCGGGTTGCGCCTCATCGACGAGACCCCGCGCGTCGGGATCCGCGACTCGCGCGTCGCCTTCCTCCACCCGAAGAGCTCGGGCGGAGTCCTCACCGAGATCGTCCAGCCCGCGAAGGGAGCCCACTGATGGCCGACAAGACGAAGCGCGTGTCGATCGGATTCCATGCCGCCCCGCCCCTCACGCTGCGCCTCACCGACGGCGTGCTGTCCGGCCTGCAGGACGCGCTCGGTCGCGAAGGCTGGCACGAGGTCGACGCCGAGGACGCGACGGTGAGCGTCGACCTCGGCCAGGTCATCTTCCTGCGCGTCGAGAAGGACGAGCAGCGCGTCGGGTTCGGGCTCGGCTCGTAGGCCGCCGCCCCCGCCTCTGCCTCCGTCTCCGTGCCCGCTCGCCTGCCGCTCCTCCCCCGTCCCGTGCGGCGGGCCGTCGGCCGCTTCGATCTCCACGTCTACCGTCGGGTCCGGCGGCTCAACCACGCGCGGACCGACGGTCCCGTCGGCCGGTTCTCCCGCACCGGCGAGCACGCGGCGCTGTGGCTCGCGATCGGGGCGACCGGAGCCCTCGTCGACGCCCGCCGGCGGCGCGACTGGGCGCGCGGGGCCCGGCTCGTGACGACCGCCTATCTCGTCAACACGGCCGCGAAGGGCGCAATCGGCCGCCAGCGCCCGGCGTTCGAGGAGCTGCCCGCGCTCGTGCCGACACCGACCCAGCTCTCGTTCCCGAGCGCGCACGCCACCTCGTCGTTCTGCGCGGCGGCGGCCTACCGGGAGCTCCTGCCGGCCGGCCCCCTGTACGCGACGGCCACCGCGATGGCCGCCTCCCGGGTCTACCTCGGAGTCCACTTCCCGAGCGACGTCATCGCCGGCGCCGCCCTCGGAACCCTGATCGGGAGATCACGCAGATGAGCATGAAGGTCGGCATCGTCGGGATGCCCAACGCGGGCAAGTCGTCGCTCTTCAATGCCCTCACGAAGGCGGGGGCCGAGGCGGCGAACTACCCCTTCACGACGATCGAGCCGAACGTCGCGATCCTCCCCGTCGCCGACGACCGGCTCGACCGGCTCGCGCAGGTCATCGGGGCGAGCGAGGTCGTCGCGGACACCATCGCGTTCCACGACATCGCGGGCCTCGTCGCCGGCGCGAGCAAGGGCGAGGGCCTCGGCAACAAGTTCCTCGCGAACATCCGCGAGACCGACGCGATCGTCCACGTCGTGCGCTGCCATGGGGACTCCGGCGTCATCCACCCCGAGGGGCGGGTCGATCCGGCGGCGGACATCGAGACGATCGAGACCGAGTTGCTGTTCGCCGACCTCGAGGGCGCGGAGAAGCGTCTCGAGCGGGTCGTGCGGACCGCGCGCGGCGGCGACAAGGCCGCGATCGCCGAGCAGGCCTGGCTCGAGGCCCTCATCGCCGGGTACCACGAGGGCCGCCCCGCGCGGGACCATCCGATGCCCGACGAGGTGGATCGCAGCCAGACGGTCCAGCCGCTCACGGCGAAGCCGGTGCTCTTCGTCGCCAACGTCGACGAGGGGAGCGACGAGGTCCCCCCGGTCGTCGCCGAGCACGCCGAGAAGGTGGGCGCCGGAGCCGTCGCGATCAGCTCGCGGATCGAGGCCGAGCTGAGCGAGCTCGACGAGGAGGACGCCGCCGCGATGCGCGACGACCTCGGGATCGCGGAGTCCGGCCTGTCCCGGGTCGTGCGCGGAGCCTTCGACCTCCTCCACCTCCTCACGTTCTTCACGGTCGGCTCGGGCGTCCGGGCGCAGTCGTGGCACCTCGAGCACGGGCGGACCGCCTGGCACGCGGCCGGCGAGATCCACACGGACATCCAGAAGGGGTTCGTGCGCGCGGAGGTCGTCCCGTGGGACGCGCTGCTCGAGGCCGGCGGCTACGCGCAGGCACGGGACAAGGGCACGCTGCGTCTCGAGGGCCGCGACTACGTCATGCAGGACGGCGACGTGATCACGGTGAAGTTCACGCCGTAACCGCGCGGGGTAGGCGGCCGGGGTGCGCCCCCGAGCCGACAGGGCCCCGTGAGCGTCGACGTCGTCCTCGTCGTCGTCGGCGGCGCGGTCCTCGCCATCGGCATGGTGAGCGCGTCGCTGCAGAGGATGTGGCTCTCCGCGCCTCTCGTCGCGGCCGCGGCCGGTGTCCTGCTCGGGCCGGAGCTGCTCGACGTGCTGCGCCCCGGGTCCCTGGGGCCCGAGATGCGCGTGCTCGAGGAGCTCGCACGCATCACGCTCAGCGTGTCGCTCGTCGCCTCGGGCCTCCAGATGACGCGGGCGGACCTCAGCACCAACGCCGTGCGGGCGGGATGGCTCCTCACCGTCGGCATGGTCGGCATGTGGGCGGTCACGAGCCTCGGCGCCCACCTCGTCCTCGGGCTCGACCCGTGGGTCGCGCTGCTCGTCGGCGCGATCCTCACGCCGACCGACCCGGTCGTCGCGTCCTCTCTCGTCGAGGGCCGCCTGCCGAGCGCGAACCTGCCGCGCTGGCTGCGACGCTCGCTCCAGCTCGAGGCGGGTGCGAACGACGGCCTCGCGGTCGGCTTCGTGATCGCCCCCCTCCTCGTCCTCACCTGGCCCGACGACGACGGGGCGGCGATCGCGGCCGAGGTCGGCCAGCAGGTCGGCGTCGCGGTCCTCGCCGGCCTCGCCGTCGGCGCGCTGACCGCGAGGGCGGTGGACGTCCTCGACGAGCACGAAGAGGCCTCGACCGGCTTCTTCCTCGTGAGCGCGATCGCGATGGCGCTCCTCGTCCTCGGGCTCACGCACCTCCTCGGCGGCTCCGGGGTCCTCGCGAGCTTCGTCGCCGGGGTCACGTTCTCGCTCGTCGTCGGCGAGGAGCGCGCGGAGGAGCTCGAGGAGGTCCAGTCGGGGATGGAGCGACTCATGATCGTCCCGGTCTTCCTCCTCTTCGGCGCCCTGCTGCCCTGGGACGCGTGGACGGCGCTCGGCTGGTCGGGGCTCGCGTTCGCCGCGTGGACGGTCGTCCTGCGCCGCCCCGGACCCGCCGCGCTCGCGCTGTCCCGGACCCGCACGCCTCGCGCCGGCGTCGCGTTCCTCAGCTGGTACGGGCCGCTCGGGGTCGCCGCGATCTACTACGTCGCCCTCGTGCACCGCGAGGGCCTCGCCCAGTACGAGGAGATCTTCGCGGCCTGCACGCTCGCGATCGCCGCATCGCTCGTCGTCCACACCCTCACGGCCACCCCGGGCGTCATGCGCTACGCGGGGCGCGGGATCACCGAGACCCTGCGCCACCCCTTCCGCGGGAGCTCCGATGGCTGGAGCCCGTGAGCCCGACCAGAGCCGGCAAGCATCCCACCGGCCGCGGTGGCGCCCCGGGTCACCTTCGGCGGACTGGGTCCCGCGAACGTACCCGGCGGACGCGGCCGCTTGCTGTCAGCCGCCGGCGCTCGAGCAGGACGCCACCCCGCGCCGGTGGCACGTGCGGCGACGCTGACCGGCTACCGCGACGACGAGGCGCCACCGGGCTCGGTGTGCGCGGCAGGGAGGAACGGGCCATCGCTGCTCGCCGTCCCCGCCTCCATGCCCCGCGAGCGCTCGAGCTCGGCGTTGACCTCCGCCCCGAGGAGGATCGCGAGGTTCGTCAGCCACAGCCAGAGGAGCACCGCGAGCGCACCGCCGATGCTCCCGTACGTGCCGTTGTAGGAGGCGAGCGAGCTCAGGTACAGCGTGAGCCCGAGCGACGCGAGGATCCAGACAAGGACCGCGACGATGCTCCCCGGGAGGACCCACGACCACCCCGGGTGACGGACGTTCGGAGCCGCCCAGTAGATCACCATGAGAAGCGCCGTGAGGACGCTCGCGAGGACCGGCCACTTCGCGAACGCCCACACGGCGACCACCGTGCCCTCGAGCCCGATCGCCGCGCCGAGCTCCTCCGCCACCGGCCCGGTGAGCGCGACGCCCACGCCCATCACCGCGATGAGGAGGAGGAGCGTCAGCGTGAGGAGGACCCGCAGCCGCAGCCGCGACCAGAAGGGACGCTGCTCGTCGACCGCCCAGACGATGTTCGCCGCCGGGATGAAGGCACCGACGTAGGCCGAGGCGGACCACACCGCGGCCGCGAGCCCGAAGGCGAAGGTCGGCCCGGCGGCGTCCTGGCCCTCGCGGATCGCCCTGAGCGCGTCGAGGGCGACGTCACGGGCCGTCCCCGGGGCGAGCTCGCCGAGATGCGTGATGAGCGGCTCGACCGCGGAGGCCCCGATCAGCCCGAGCACCGAGACGAGGACGAGCATCCCCGGGAAGACCGACAGGATCGCGAAGAACGTGAGCGCCGCCGCCCACTGGACGGCATGGTCGTCGAGGAAACCCTGACCCGCTCGCTTCAGGGTCGGGACGAGGCAGCGCCGCGGCAGCTGCGTCGGCCGCCGCAGCGGCGGCGGTCGCACGTCGGTCGCGGGTTGCGCCGTCATCGCCATGGACCGTGCATGCCCGCTCACGGCCGATCTGCACCCCGGAGGGGCGGCGTGGCGTGGCGCTACTCGGTCTCGACCGCCGCCCGGGCCCGTCGCCGCCGATCCCCGAGGATCCCCCCGAGCACCCACGCGTCGAGGACGATGAGGCCGAGGACGAACGCGGTGACGAAGGCGACGAGGAGACCGGTGCGGATGCCTCCACCGCCGTTGGCGACCCCCCCGGCGGCGAGGGCCTGGTCGCGGTACAGGGGCGTGTCGCGGAAGTGCTCGCGTGCGACGGCCCAGGCTTCCTTGCGGTCGCCGGTGTAGCTGATAAGGCCCTTGTTGTGGATCCCGTCGCGCGGGACGTCGCGGTTGGCCCCGCCGTCCCAGTCCGGTTTGACGGCGAACTCGTGGAGTGTCCAGTAGATCGCGCCGCCGAGGAACGGGGAGCGATCGACGATCTGCAGCACCTCGCTCACGTAGTCGCTCTGGAAGGCGAACGTCTCCTTCTCCGTCCGTGGGCCGGCGTAGGTCGACTCGGCGCCGAACTCGGTGAGGACGAGAGCGCTCGCCGGATACTTCGCGCGCATGTCGGCGAGGAACGGCTCGAGGTCGCCGAGGTTCGCCGTCGAGCGCGTCTTCTTGCCCTTGTACCAGCCGTAGTAGGAGTTGATGCCGAGGAGGTCGTAGCGCGCGAACGCCTCCTGGCGGTCGTAGCCGGGGTAGCTGAGGAGGTCGACGCTCACGGGCACGGTCGGATCGAGGTCGTGGACGACCCCCCGGGCGGAGCGCAGGAAGGCCGCGGTCCCGGGCACGTCATCGGCGTCCGGGGCGAGCTCGTTGGCGACCGAGTGGGTGATCACCGAGGGGTGCGAGCGCGCCGCGATGACCGTCCCCCGCAGGGTGCGCAGCTCCCTGGCGCGCTGCTCCGCGGTGACGAGCAGGTCGTCGCGGTGGTAGACGGGCGCCTGGTTCCACACGAGGATGCCGGCCTCGTCGAAGCGGTCGAGGAGCCGGTCGTTGAGGAGGTAGTGCGCACGCGTAACGTTCGCCCCGACCTCCTGGAGCTCCTCGACGATGAGGTCCATGTCGGCCTCGGAGAGCGCGGGTCCGCGACCCGCGAGGTCCTCCTGGATCGACGCGCCGCGGAGGTCGACGGCCCGGCCGTTGAGCGTGAGCATCCCGTTGCGGACCGAGACCTGGCGCAGCCCGACGCGCTTCTCGTCGACCTGGACGACGCGGTCGCCGATCCGCGTCGTGACCTGCGCCCGGTAGAGCGTCGGCGAGTCGGGCGACCACAGCTGCGGGGTGCCGCGGACCGGGACGGAGAAGCGGATCCGCGCCCGCTCGCCCTTGCGCAGCGCCCGGACCTTCGATGCGCCGCGGGAGACGGTCCCGTCGGGCGCGGTGAGCGTCACGGCCACGGTCGGCGCGAGCGTGCCGCTGCGCCGGTGGCTCACGGTGCCGTCGACGATGATGCTCGCCGCGCAGCGGTCCGCCCCTCCGTCGGGGCAGTCGACGTCGGAGAGCACGCCGACGTCGTCGAGCATCGCCTGCCCGCGTGGGACGAGCGTCACGGGCCGGCTGATGCCGCCCCAGTTCCACCAGCCCTCGCGGGGCTCGGGGCCCTTGCGACTGTCGACGCGGACGACGAGGGTGTTCGTGCGCCCGGGACGGAGACCGGTCGCTGGCACCTCGAACGGGACGTAGGGGTCCGAGTGACGCCCGACCTCGCGCCCGTTGAGCCAGACGCGTGCCTGACGGCGCACCTGCTCGAAGCGGAAGCCCCATCGGACGCCGTCCTGCGCGGCAGGGGCGCGGAAGCGCGCGCGGTACCAGCCGACCCGTCCGGAGAAGCGCTCCTCGACGGGAACCCGGTCGAAGAGGTGCGGGACGCCGACCGGCTTCCAGCCCGCCGCGGGACCGCCGCGCGACCAGCCGCGCCGCAGGCCGGAATCGCCGGGGTCGGGGGCGTGCGCCCACCCCGAGGAGAGCGGGACCGCCGGCGGCGGCGGCCCCTGGGCTGCCGCGGGGGACGAGCCGACCCCACACGCCGCGAGGATGAGCAGGAGGATGATGAGCCGTCCGCGCACGCGACACGCAATGATGGCGCACCTCGACCCGCGCGCGGGTCAGCCGAGGGCGCGGAGCCTCTCGGCGAGGCGGTTCATGCCGCGGATCTGCGCCG
>JBFIDS010000067.1:0-11162 GCA_041603715.1 Paraconexibacter sp.
CCTCGACGTGGAGCGCCTCGACGGGGGCGCAGTGGCGGGCAACCTCCAGGCGTGGGCGCGGGCGGGACGCTACGAGGCGGCGGAGCGCCTCGCCCCGGCCCAGGCGCGGATCGCCGCCGCACACACGCGCTGTGACCAGGTCGAGACGATCCTCTACCGCCTCGCCGCGGCTCCGGGCCGCCGGGCGCTCCTCGGCATGGACGCCGAGCGGGGGCGGCTCGTGCGCCCCCTCCTGCAGACGACGCGGGACGAGACGACGGCCTACTGCCACGAGGCCGGCCTCGCCTACCGGAACGACCCGTCGAACGCGACCGGCGTCTTCGCCCGGGGACGAGTGCGCCACGGCGTCGTCCCCGCGCTGCGTGAGGTCCACCCGGCCGCGGAGGACAACCTGCTGCGCACTGCGGCGCTCCTGCGCGACGAGGCCGACGTCCTCGATGCGGCCGTCGATGCCGCCCTCGGCGGTCGTGACGCCGTCCCCGTCGCAGCCCTTGCACAGATGGCGCCCGCGCTCGCCCGCCTCGCGGTGCGCCGGCTCGCGGAGGACGCGACGGGCACCCTGTGCCCACGGGCGTCGGGCCGGCTCGATGAGATCCTCGCGCTCGGGGACGGGGCCCTCGACGTGGGGGACGGGGCGCGCGCGATCGTGCGAGCGGGCGTCCTGCGATTCGGGCGCACCCCGCCGCTCCCGCCCGCGCCCGGCGGGGGCTCGGCGCCCGGCGCTCGCGCGGGCACGTAGACTGCGGCGCCGCATGCGCGACCCGCAGATCGGCGAGATCCTCGTCCAGGCCGACGCCCTCGAGCAGCGTGTCCGCACGCTGAGCGCGGACATCTCGCGCGACTACGCCGGACGCGACCTGCTCCTCGTCGGCGTCCTCAAGGGCGCGGTCTTCTTCCTCGCCGACCTCATGCGCAACATCGACATCCCGTGCGAGGTCGACTTCATGGCCGTCGCGAGCTACGGCAGCGCGACGGATTCGAGCGGCGTCGTGAGGATCCTCAAGGACCTCGACGCGCCCATCGCCGGTCGTCACGTCCTCATCGTCGAGGACATCGTCGACTCCGGGCTCACGCTGCAGTACCTCATGCGCAACCTCGGTGCACGCGACCCGGCCTCCCTCGAGGTCTGCGCGCTCCTCACCAAGCCCGAGCGCCGGAAGGTCGAGCTCGAGGCCCGCTACGTCGGCTTCGAGATCCCCGATCGCTTCGCGATCGGCTACGGCCTCGACCACGCGGAGCGCTACCGCAACCTGCCGTACGTCGCGGCGCTCACCGTCTGAGCGGCTGCACCCCGCGGGCATCCGTCGGGCGGAGCGCCCCGTATACCTCCTCAGACGCCCGACCGGGCGACGTCTTCCAGGCGGCGGGAGCCCCGAACCACCGTGGTACGCTCACAAACCTTGCGCCTTCACGCACGACGCCCAGACGCCGCTTCATCGGCGGAGGTCCCTGACGCATGAGCCGGTTCTTCAAGAGTGCTGCCTTCCCGATCCTGATCGTGGTGGTGCTCGCCTTCTTCGCCCAGCAGCTCATCAGCCCTGGCAACGACGACCGTGAGCCGACGTACAGCGAGTTCGTCAGCCAGGTCGACGCCGGCCAGGTGAAGAGCGTGACGCTGCGCACGAAGGACAACATCATCGAGGTCCAGCCGCGGGAGAAGGGCGCCGAGAAGTACGAGACGGCGTTCACCGACGGCAACGCCGAGCGACTCGAGGCGCAGCTCTCGGCCGCGCTGCGCGAGGGCAAGCTGCAGAGCTTCGACATCAAGGGCCGCAAGGGGAGCATCCTCAACGCGCTCATCTACGTCCTGCCGTTCCTCCTCTTCATCGGCCTGTGGATCTTCCTCATGAACTCGATGCAGGGGGGCGGGTCGAAGGTGATGTCCTTCGGCAAGTCGAAGGCCAAGCGCCTCAGCGTCGACTCGCCGAAGATCACGTTCCGCGACGTCGCGGGCGCCGACGAGGCCGTCGAGGAGCTCCACGAGATCAAGGAGTTCCTCGAGAACCCGAAGAAGTTCCAGGCGCTCGGCGCCCGGATCCCGAAGGGCGTCCTCCTGTTCGGGCCTCCCGGCACCGGCAAGACACTGCTCGCCCGCGCCGTGGCCGGCGAGGCGGGCGTCCCGTTCTTCTCGATCTCCGGATCCGACTTCGTCGAGATGTTCGTCGGGGTCGGCGCGAGCCGCGTCCGCGACCTCTTCGAGCAGGCCAAGCAGAACTCCCCGAGCATCAACTTCATGGACGAGATCGACGCCGTCGGCCGTCACCGCGGCGCCGGCATGGGCGGTGGCCACGACGAGCGCGAGCAGACGCTCAACCAGCTGCTCGTCGAGATGGACGGCTTCACGATGACGGACAACATCATCCTCATCGCGGCGACGAACCGGCCGGACATCCTCGACCCCGCGCTGCTGCGCCCGGGCCGCTTCGACCGTCAGATCATGGTCGACCGCCCCGACCGCAAGGGCCGGGCGAAGATCCTCGACGTCCATACCCGCGGCAAGCCGCTCGCGAAGGAGATCGACACCGACACGCTCGCGGGCCAGACGCCCGGCTTCACCGGTGCCGACCTCGCGAACCTCGTCAACGAGGCGGCGCTCCTCGCCGCCCGGACCGGCAAGCGCGAGATCACCCAGCACGAGCTCGAAGAGGGGATCATGCGCGTCATCGCGGGTCCCGAGAAGAAGACCCGCATGATGGGCGAGAAGGAACGGCTCATCACGGCCTATCACGAGATGGGGCACGCGCTCGTCGGCCACTTCCTCGAGCACTCCGATCCCGTCCACAAGATCTCGGTCGTCTCGCGCGGCCAGGCGCTCGGGTACACGATCTCGATGCCGCAGGAGGACAAGTTCCTCACCACGCGCGCCGAGCTGCTCGACACGATGGCGATGACGCTCGGTGGCCGCGCCGCCGAGGAACTCGTCTTCAACGAGATCACGACGGGCGCGTCGAACGACCTCCAGAAGGTGACCGCGACCGCGAAGCAGATGGTCATGCGCTTCGGGATGAGCGAGAAGCTCGGGCCCCGGGTCTTCGGCCACGATCACGGTCAGCCGTTCCTCGGCCGTGAGTTCTCCAGCGAGCCCGACTACTCCGACGACATCGCCCGTGAGATCGACGCGGAGATCCGGCGGATCGTCGAGTACGCCCACCAGCGCGCGAAGGACATCCTCGACGAGCACAGCGAGTCGCTCACGACCATCTCGGAGATCCTCCTCAAGCGGGAGACGATCGAGAAGGACGAGTTCGCGGCGCTGCTCGAGGGCAAGACCGAGGAGGAGGTCTTCGGGCCCGACGAGGTCGAGCCGGTCGAACCGCCCCCGACGCCCGCGGACCGCCAGGAGCGCGACAACCCGCGACCGCTGCCGCGCCCGGGTCTCGCCGGCGGCGGGGTCGAGGCCCGCGGCCTCGACGCTCCCGAGCGGCCGGCGCTCTGAACCGCGGGCGGCCTCGGCGCCGCCCGGCGACGACGCCGTGTCATCCGGCCCGCGCGACAATGCGCGCGTGAAGGCACCGTTCACCGTGATGGGCGTCCTCAACGTGACGCCGGACTCGTTCAGCGACGGCGGGTCCTTCCTCGCGCCGAGCGAGGCGATCGCCCACGGCCGGCGGCTCATCGCCGAGGGCGCCGCGCTCGTCGACGTGGGCGGGGAGTCGACCCGGCCCGGAGCAGACGTTGTCGATGAGCCACTCGAGCTCGCCCGCATCGCCCCGGTCGTCGAGGTGCTCGCCCGCGAGGGCGGCGCGCGGATCTCGATCGACACGTCGAAGCTCGCCGTCGCCCGCGCGGCCCTGGAGGCGGGCGCCACCTACGTCAACGACGTCACGGCGTTCCGAGCCGAGCCGGAGCTCGCGGGGCTCGTCGCCGATCGGCGCGTCGACTGCTGTCTCATGCACATGCGCGGGGAGCCCCGCACGATGCAGGACGACCCCCGCTACGCCGACGTCGTCGACGACGTCCGGGCGTTCCTCGAGGAGCGGGTGACGTTCGCCGTCGGGGAGGGCGTGCGCGAGGAGCACATCCAGGTCGACCCCGGGATCGGGTTCGGCAAGACCGTCGAGCACAACGTCGAGCTGCTCCGCGGGCTGGACGCGATCGTCGCGCTCGGCTTCCCGGTGGTCGTCGGCACCTCGCGCAAGGGCTTCCTCGGCCGCCTCACGGGGCGCGAGGACCCGACGCAGCGCGTTCCCGCCACGATCGCGGCGAACGTCGTCGCCTTCGGCGCCGGCGCCCGCGTCTTCCGCGTGCACGACGTCGCCGCGCACGTCGATGCCCTCACGGTCGCGGCTGCTACGTTGCCGCGGTGAACGACGACTCCGGCCGCGACGACGACGACCTGGACGACGACGATCTCGACGACGAGGACGATCTCGACGACCACGACTTCGACGCCGACGAGCCGCCCCAGACCGAGGTGACGATCGAGGTCACCGGGCTGTCGCTCTACACGCACCACGGCGTGACCGCGGCCGAGCGCGAGATCGGGCAGCGCCTCGTGCTCGACATCCGCATGGAGGTCGGGGAGTGCGACGCGACGGTCACCGACATGGTCGAGGACACCGTGGACTACGGCGAGGTCGTGAGCGACGTCGCGCTCGTCGCCCAGCAGCGCTCGTACAAGACGCTCGAGCGGCTCTGCTCGGCGATCGCCGACCGGCTGCTCGACCGCTTCGCCGCCGAGGAGGTCTGGGTGAAGGCCGCGAAGCCCGAACCCCCGATCGCGCTCCCCGTGCAGGAGGTGTCCGTCGAGGTGTGGCGGACCGCCCGGGACCGATGAGCGACGCGGCCCCGGAGGTCCGGTTCGCGACGGACAGCGCCGTCGTCGGGCTCGGCGACGGCCGCTACCGCGTGCACGTCACGCCGCGCTGGTCGGCTCCGATCGGTCCCAACGGGGGCTACATCGCCGCGATGATCGTCCGGGCGCTCGAGGCGGAGATCGCCGACCCGGCGCGACACCTGCGCTCGCTGTCGCTGCACTACCTGCGCAGCCCGCAGGTCGATGCGGACGCCGAGATCGAGGTGACGGTCGAGCGCGCGGGCCGCTCGGTCACGTCGGCCTCGGCGCGGATGACGCAGACGGACGTGGACGGCCCCTGCATCCTCGGGCTCGCCGCGCTGAGCGTGCCGTTCACGAGCGCCCTCGACTACTCGACCCCGATGCCGGACCTCCCGGCGTGGGACGACCTCGAGCCTGTCGTCTTCCCCCCCGAGGCGCCGGAGATGGCCCGCCGGTTCGACACCCGTTACGGGCTCGGCTCGCCCCCGTTCTCCTCGGCGGACGAAGCCGTGACCGGGGGGTGGATCCGCCTCGCGGTCCCGCAGCCCGTCGACGCCGCGCTCCTCGCGCTCATGGTCGACGCGTGGCTGCCCTCGCCGTGGTCGCGCCTGGACCGCCTCGCCCCGGCCCCGACGATCGACCTCACGTTCCACTTCCGCGCGCCCGAGGTCGCCCTCGCGCTCGCACCCGACACCCCGCTCGCCGTCCGCTATCGCTCCACGACGTCGCTCGACGGTCTCGTCGAGGAGGACGCCGAGGTGTGGGCGCCGGACGGCACGCTTCTCGCCCAGGGACGCCAACTGGCGCTCCTGCGACCCTCCCGAACGGAGTCCTCATGAGCATCACCGCGTTCCGCGACGCCGTCGTCGCCCACGATCATCCTGCGCTCGTCGCGACGCTCGCGCCGGACATCACGTTCTGCTCGCCCGCGGTGCACAAGCCCTACGAGGGCCGCGACGCGGTGGCGTTCCTCCTCGCCGGCGTCCTGCAGGTGCTCGAGGACTTCGTCTACATCGACGAGATCATCGGCGACGGCAAGGCGATGCTCCGCTTCCGCGCGCGCGTCGGTGATCGGGACATCGAGGGCGTCGACCTCCTCAAGGAGGGTCCGGACGGGCTCGTGAGCGAGCTCACGGTGCTCATCCGGCCGCTGAGCGGCCTGCAGGCCGTCGTCGACGGCATGCAGGCGGCGCTCGCCCGGATGCAGGGCGACGCCCCGGCGTGATCGGGTACCTCGGCCTCGGCTCGAACGTCGGGGACCGTCGGGGTCACCTCCAGGCGGCGATCGACGCGCTGCCCGCGCACGGCGTGCGGGTGGTCGCGTCCTCGTGCGTCTACGACACCGATCCGGTGGGCGACGTCCTCGACCAGGCCTCGTTCCTCAACGCGTGCGTGCGGATCGAGACGGAACTGGAGCCGGAGGCGCTCCTGGACGCCTGCAAGGCCGTCGAGCGCGACCTCGGGCGCACGCTCGCGGGAGAGGAGGGCTACGTCCGTCACGGTCCGCGGCCGATCGACGTCGACGTGCTCCTCCTCGGCGACCGCGTGCACGCGAGCGACCGGCTCGTCCTCCCGCATCCGCAGGTCACCTCCCGCCGCTTCGTCCTCGTCCCCCTGCTCGAGCTCGACCTCGACCTGCGTGCGCCGGACGGCGCCCGGCTCGCGGACGCGCTCGCCGCGCTGGGGCTCGACGAGGGCGTGCGCCGGGAGGGTGCGCCGCTGCGTCTCGATGTGGATCCGTAGGGCCCCGGGGCCCGTGAATCCACATTCACGCGGGCGGCGTCAGGAGTTGAGCCCGTGCAGGAGCCGGAGGCCCTCGAGGGTGAGGAGGTCGTCCTGCTCGTCGATCGTGTCGCAGAACGGGACGATGTGGCGGGCCAGGCCTCCCGTCGCGATGACCTCGGTCTCCTCGCCGAGCTCCTCGAGTAGCCGGTGCACGATCCCGTCGACCTGCGCCGCGAAGCCGTAGATGATCCCCGAGCGGATCGCGTCGACGGTCGACTTGCCGATGAGGGACCGCGGTGGCCCGAGATCGATGCGCGGGAGCTTCGCCGCCCGCGAGGTGAGCGCGTCCATCGAGATCTCGACCCCGGGGCTGATGATCCCGCCGAGGTACTCGCCGGCGGCGCTCACCGGGTCGTAGGTGATCGCGGTCCCGAAGTCGACGACGATGCAGGCACCGCCGACCTTCGCGTAGGCGGCGACCGCGTTGACGAGCCGGTCCGCCCCGATCTCGCGCGGGTTGTCGTAGCGCAGCGCCATACCCGTCTTGATCCCCGGGCCGACCACGATCATCTCGTGGGAGAGGTAGCGACGGGCCATCTCGGCCCACTCGGGCGCGAGCTGGGGGACCGTCGAGGAGACGATCGACGCGCGGAGGTCGGCGAGCCCGATGCCGCGCAGCTCGACGAGATTGCGCAGCGCGGCGCCGATCTCGTCGGCCGTCGACGAGCGCACCGAGGCGAACCGCCAGTGCTCGACGAGCTCGCCGTCGGCGGAGTAGGTCCCGAAGTGGGTCTGGGTGTTGCCGACGTCGACGACGAGGAGCATGCCCGGCGCATTATCCTCGCCCGATGCCGAACAAGCTCTACGTCGTCCACGGATCCCACCCGTGCGCCACCGTCGAACGCGCTCTCACGCTGAAGGGCATCCCGTACAAGACGGTCGAGCTGCTGCCGCCGTCGCACGCTCCGGTCATGAAGATGCTCTTCGGTCCGCGCACCGTGCCGGGCATCAAGTTCGAGGACGGGACGAAGATCTCCGGGTCGCGCGCGATCCTCCAGGAGCTCGAGCGCCGCGCGCCCGAGCCCTCCCTCTACCCCTCGGACGCCGACGCCCGCCGCACGGTCGAGGAGGCCGAGCGGTGGGGCGACGACGTGCTCCAGTCGCTCACGCGCCGCGTCCTGTGGCCGGCGCTCCAGCGCTCGCCGAAGTCGATCCCGTCCTTCACGGCGGGGTCGAAGATCCCGGCGCCGGCGCCCATGCTCGTCGCGATGGCGCCCGTCCTCACCCGCGTCGAGCGGCGGATGAACGCCGCCACCGAGGAGGCCGCACGGGCGGACGTCCTCGCGCTGCCCGCCCACCTCGACAAGGTCGACGCGTGGCTCGCCGACGGGACCCTCGGGGCGGAGCCGCCGAACGCCGCGGACCTCCAGATCGCCGCCTCCCTGCGGCTCATCATGACCCTCGACGACCTCGCGCCGGTCTTCGAGGGCCGCCCGTGCCGCGATCTCGCGCTGAAGCTCTTCCCCGCTGCCCCCGGCCACGTGCCGGCGGGGGTCCTGCCGCGGGACTGGCTCCCGTCGCCGGCCGCGGCGTAGCCCGCCGCCTACCATTGACGTCGATGGCCGACCTGCGCGACAGCTGGACCCTCGGCGGGGTGACGATCCCCAACCGGGTCGTCCTCGCCCCGCTCGCGGGCATCGGCAACTGGTTCGTCCGCCTCCAGGCCAAGCGCTACGGCGCGGGCCTCGCCGTGAGCGAGATGGTCTCGAGCTTCGCGATCCACTACGAGAACGAGAAGACCTGCACGGAGCTGCTGCGCATCCACCCCGACGAGCACGCCGGAGGGCCGGTCTCGCTGCAGCTCTTCGGCCAGGACCCGGACGTCATGCGCTCCGCGGCGCGGACCGTCGCGGCGCGCGGCGGCGTCGACATCATCGACCTCAACATGGGCTGCCCCGTCCCGAAGGTCTGCAAGACGGGCGCGGGCGCCGCGATGCTGAAGGATCCGGACACCGCGGTCGCCGTCGCGCGCGCCGCCCACGAGGGCAGCGGCCTTCCCGTCACGGTCAAGCTGCGCTCGGGCTCCCGCAAGGGCGACACGAGCGGGTTCGACCTCGCGCACCGGCTCGTCCGAGAGGCGGGCGTCGCGGCGATCGGGTTCCACCCGCGCTCCGCGGAGGTCCACCATCGCGGGACCCCCGACTACGACCTCGCGGCGCGCCTCGTCGAGTCGCTGCCCGCACCGGTGATCCTCACGGGAGGGCTCCACGACCCGCAGAGCGTCCACGCCGCCTACGAGCGGACCGGCGCGGCGGCCGTCATGCTCGCCCGCGGCGCGCTCGGCAACCCGTGGCTGTTCCGCCAGGTGCTCGGCGAGACCGACGATGACCCCACGCGGGACGAGATCCTCGACGAGCTCGACTGGATCATGGACCGTGCGGTCGAACACCTCGGGGAGGAACGCGCCGGTCGCTACCTGCGGAAGTTCTATCCCTGGTACGTCACCCGACTCGGCGAGGGAACCGCGCTCCAGCAGGCGCTCCAGGCCACCGATCGCATCGAGGACGCCCGGGCCGTCCTGGCCCCGCTGCGCGCGTTGTCCAGGGCGGTGTAGCCGCGGACCGGGTCGCGCTATACTGCGCGACCCGCCCGGCCCTTTCGGGCGTCATCCCCGCCCTGTGCGGGGTTTTTCGTCGCCGTCGGGCCGGGAGCAACCGCGACATCAGGGACTCCATGCCGAAGGACGTCATCCTCACCCCCGAAGGCCTCGTGAAGCTCAAGGAAGAGCTCGAGCACCTTTCGACGGAGAAGCGCCGCGAGGTCGCCGAGCGGATCAAGGAAGCCCGCGAGTTCGGGGACATCTCCGAGAACTCGGAGTACGACGACGCGAAGAACGAGCAGGCGATGCTCGAGTCGCGGATCCTCCAGCTCGAGGAGAAGCTGAGGTCCGCCCAGGTCGTCACGGCCGACGAGGTCTCCAGCGACGTCGTGGGCGTCGGCAACATCGTCCACGTGAAGGACGAGAAGACCGGCAAGTCGCAGAAGTTCACCATCGTCGGCTCCTCCGAGGCGAACATGGCGGAGATGAAGCTCTCCAACGAGTCCCCGGTCGGCCGGGCGCTCATCGGCCAGCCGAAGGGCGCGGTCGTGTCCGTGCAGGTCCCCAAGGGGCCCGCCCGCAAGCTGAAGATCACCAAGATCGAGGTCGGGCTCTGAGCACCGGGGGCGACCCGGACCCCTCCCACGGGAGCGCGACCGAGAGCGAGCTCCTCGCGGTGAGGCGCGAGAAGCTCGAGCGCCTCCGCGCCGACGGGATCGACCCCTTCCCGCACGACTACCCTGGCGTGGTCGGCGTGGATGCCGTCCGCGACGCCCACGGCGACCTCGAGGCGGGCGCCGAGACCGACGCCTCCTACCGGGTCGCCGGACGCCTCGCCGCGCGTCGCGGTCAGGGGAAGATGGCCTTCCTCGACCTCGTCGACCGCAGCGGCCGGATCCAGCTCCAGGCGAAGCTCGACGTCCTCGGCGAGGAGCGCATGGAACGTCTTCTCCACCTCGACCTCGGCGATCTCATCGGCATCGACGGGACCGCCTTCATGTCCCGACGCGGCGAGCTCACGCTGCGGGTCGACGACTTCGCCGTCCTCGCCAAGTCGCTGCGCCCGCCGCCGGACAAGCACCACGGGCTCACCGACGTCGAGACGCGGTTCCGCCGCCGCGAGCTCGACCTCCTCGCCAACGAGGAGGCGAGGGACCTCTTCACGACACGCGCCAAGGTGATCTCCGCCGTGCGTCGCGTGCTCGACGACGACGGATTCATCGAGGTCGAGACGCCGGTCCTGCAGCCCCTCTACGGCGGCGCGGCCGCCCGGCCGTTCACCACCCACCACAACGCCCTGGACCGCACGCTCTACCTGCGGATCGCCACCGAGCTCTACCTCAAGCGCTGCATCGTGGGTGGGCTCGAGCGGGTCTACGAGCTCGGCAAGGACTTCCGCAACGAGGGCATCAGCTTCAAGCACAACCCCGAGTTCACGATGCTCGAGTGGTACGAGGCCTACGCGGACTACCACGACGCGGCCGACCGTCTCGAGCGCGTCGTGCACGGGGTCGCCCAGGCCGTGGGGGTCGATCCCGCCCACCCGATCGACTTCTCGCCGCCCTGGACGCGCGTGACGTTCGTGGGGGCGATCCGCGAGGCGACCGGCATCGACATTCTCGAGCACCGCGACGCCGGCGCCCTCGAGCGGGCGATCCGCGACCGGGGCCTCGAGATGCCGACGGAGGGACTCACCTGGCCCGGCCTCGTCGACGACCTCCTCTCCAAGCACGTCGAGCCGACCCTCCAGCAGCCGACGATCGTCATGGACTACCCGGTCGAGCTCTCGCCCTTCGCGAAGGCCCATCGGACCGAGCCCGGGCTCACCGAGCGGTTCGAGGCCTTCTGCGGCGGAATGGAGATCGCCAACGCGTTCTCCGAGCTCAACGACCCCGACGTGCAGCGCGAGCGGTTCGAGGCGCAGGGCCGGCTCGCCGACGCCGGGGACGACGAGGCCCACCCCTACGACGAGGTGTTCGTGCAGGCACTCGAGCAGGGGATGCCCCCGACGGGCGGCCTCGGGCTCGGCATCGATCGCCTCGTCATGCTCATGACCGGGAA
>JBFIDS010000068.1:0-11112 GCA_041603715.1 Paraconexibacter sp.
CCATGAGCGCGAGGGCCGCGATCTCGAGGCGGCCGAGCACGTCCTCGGCCTCGTGCGCGGGCTGCGACCACAGGACGAGCGCGACGTGCTCGCGCCTCAGGTCGTAGCCGAGGCGCTGCGCGGCGACGTCGAGGTCGACCGGGTCGCCGCGCAGGATCCCCTCGACCGTCTCGTGACGCAGCGCCGCCGCGGACCGCGCCCAGCGCTCGCGCTGGATCCCGTACTCCTCGGTGACGCGCTCGGCGACGACGTCCACGTAGTCGAAGACGAACTGCATCGAGTGGTCGACGGCCTGCATCAGCTCGGCCTGGTCGGCGACCCGCGTGACGATCTCGCGCCGCCACAGCCGCCAGAAGTACATCGTCCCCAGCCGGTAGGCCCGCAGGAGGGCCTGGAGCGGCTGACCCCGCTTGACCATGATCTCCGCGTAGGCGATCGCGCCGCGCGGCGGGACCGCCTCCTCGACCGGGCGGCCGTCGGCGAGCATCGTGAAGATCTGCTCGAAGTTGTCGTACGCGCTCGCGCGCAGTCCCGCCGCGAGCTCCCCGTCGTCGTCGAGCTCGGGCTGGACCTCACGGATGTAGACGACGCACTCGTCGACGAACGCCTCGACATCGGGGAGGAGCGCCGCGGCGGTCTGCCGGCGCACGTCGTCCCATGCGGACGGGTCGGCGACGAGCGCCCGGTGCGCGCCATGCGAGCTCATGGGCCGACGGTACACCGCCGCGCGATCCGCGCGGGGCACGTTCGCTGGGACAGTTCCGGCAAACGTGACCTGGGGGCGGCCGCGCTCGGCGGGGCGCGGCGGGCTCGCCGGCGGCGGGCACGTTTGCCGCGCCAGTTCCAGCGAACGTGACCTGTGGGAGCACCCGGGGCGCGCCGGCGGCCCGGCGCTCCTCAGGCGTCCGCCCGCGCGGCCTCCCAGGCGGAGCCGCCGAGCGTGTCGCGCAGCTCGCGCTTGAGGATCTTGCCGGACGCGTTCTTCGGGATCTCGGCGACGACGTGCACCGACTTCGGGACCTTCTGGGGCGCGAGGTGCTCCTTCGCGAACGCGATCAGCTCGGCGGGTTCGGGCGTCGCCCCCTCCGCCGCGACGACGACGGCCGCGATCGCCTCGATCCAGCGCGGATCCGGCAGCCCGATGACCGCGACCTCGCCGACCCCGGGATGGCCGTAGAGCGCCTCCTCGACCTCGCGCGAGGCGACGAGCACGCCGCCCGTGTTGATGACGTCCTTGATGCGGTCGACGACGAAGAGGTAGCCCTCCTCGTCGATGCGCACGAGGTCGCCGGAGTGGAACCAGCCGCCCGCGTACGCCTCCTCGGTCTCCTCGGGCTTGTCCCAATAGCCCGTGCAGAGCTGCGGGGACCGGTAGACGACCTCACCGAGCTCACCCGGCGCGACGTCGGCCATGTCCTCATCGACGACACGCGTCTCCACGAACAGCACCGCACGCCCGACCGAGTCGGGTCGCTGCGCGTGCTCCTCCGGACGCAGGACCGTCGCGAGCGGCCCGATCTCCGACTGACCGAAGCAGTTGTAGAAGCCGACGTCGGGCAGGCGCGCGAGCAGCCGCTGCAGCACGGGGGTCGGCATGATCGACGCGCCGTAGTAGGCCTTGCGCAGCTTCGACAGGTCGCGGGTCTCCAGCTCCGGGTGCCCGGCGATCCCGACCCACACCGTCGGCGGGACGAACACCGAGTCGACCCCATTGCGCTCGATGCGCGTGAAGATGTCGAGGACGTCGGGCGCCTCGACGAGGTGGTTCGTCGCACCGAGCGCGAGGTAGGGCATGAGGAACACGTGCATCTGCGCCGAGTGGTAGAGCGGCAGTGCGTGCAGCGGCGTGTCACGGTCGCTCATGTCGAGCGCGGTGAGGCACGAGACGTACTCGTGGACGAGCGCGCGGTGGGTCATCATCGCGCCCTTCGGCCGGGACGTCGTGCCCGACGTGTAGAGGAGCTGGACGAGCTGGTCGTCGGTCACGCCCGACTCGACGTGGACCGGCCCGTCGGTGTCCTGCATCCAGCGCAGGACGTCGTGCCCGTCGCCTCCGGCGTCCCCGTCCCTCAGGCTGCCGCGCAGCGTGCCTTCGGGCAGCTCGCCGGCGACCGCGCCGACGTTCGCGGCGAGGCCGGGATCGGCGAGGACCGCCGTCGCCCCGGACTGTGTGAGGAGGTACGTGAGCTCGTCCCCCGTCGCGTTGAAGTTCACCGGGACGTGGACGAGCCCCGCCCGCGCGCAGCCGAGGTAGAGGGCGAGGTAGGCGTCGGAGTTCTTGCCGTAGGCGGCGACCCGGTCCCCGGGCCCGAGACCGGCGGCGAGCAGCCGCGCGGCCACCCGGCTGACGGCGGCGTCGAGCTCCGCGTACGTCCACGACCGCTCCCCGAAGTGCAGGGCGACGCGGTCCGGGGTCCGGGCGGCGCTGCGCGTGAGGATCTGCCCGACGGTGCTGGGGAAGGCCGGGGCACCGCCGGCGGTCGTGTCGTGACTCATCCCCTGACGCTACCCGCCCCAGGCCCGCCTCGACACGATGCCTCGTCGTGACGTCCGTCGCGGAATACAGGAGATCCGGCAACGACCCTGCCACGGATCGCGGCATGGGGCCGACGGACTCCCGGACGCGCGCGACCCTGTGGCATGCTCCATGCCCGGACCGTGGCCATCGAGGATCGCATCCACCGCCTCACGACCGCCGAGTACGAGCGGATGGTGGACAGCGGCGCGCTCGAGGGCCTGCACGTCGAGCTCCTCGACGGACTCATCGTGGACCAGCCCGACATGAGCCCGCAGGGCGAGGTCCACCACGCGGCCATCCACCGGCTGATGATGCTGTGCGCCCCGCGAATCGACCTGCTCCGCGTCCAGGCGCCGCTCGCCGTCGGCGACGGATGGGTGCCGGAACCCGACGTCGCCCTCGCCCCCCTTCCCGCCCCGGGAACGGGACACCCGTCGACGGCCCTGCTCGTCGCGGAGGTCGCCGTCTCGTCGCTCACCCTCGACCGCACGAAGGCCCGCGCCTACTCCCGCGCCGGCGTTCCCCGCTACTGGATCGTCGACCTGCCGGGCGGTCGCGTCATCGAGCACACCCGGCCCGGACCCGACGGCTACGCCTCGATCGTCGAGCGGACGGCCAGCGACGTCCTCGAGACCGGGGTCGATGGGATCCCGGCGACGAGCGCGGGCGCGCTGCTCGGCCCCCCGGCCTGACCGGGCCCTACGACGACGGATCGAGGATGCCCGTGAGGCCGAGCGGCTCGTACGGTCCGACGAAGAACTGCTCGAGGATCCCGACGACGCGTTCGGTCGCTCGTCCCTCCTCCTCCACCTCCACCTCGCAGAGCGCCTGGATGTGGAGGTCATGGGGAGCGGTCGGATCGATGGTCGCGAGATCGATGTCCTCCCGCTCGACCGCAAGCTCACCGTGGTGGCTGCCGTGGCTCCACGAGGGGTGCGCGTAGCCGATGCCGCGCATCTGGAACGCGCCGAGGGGCGTATAGCTCGCGCGGACGCCGGGGGCGCCGATCGGTTCGATCGACAGGGCCGCCGACTCGACGCGGCGCGTCCCCGGCCGCAGCGCGACGTCCATACGCGGGGACGCGACCTCGTTCATGTCCTGGGGTGCCGCCCCGTCGGGACACAGCACCGCCCGGGTGTTCCACGGGCGACCGCGAGCGTCGTTGTTGACATGGAAGTAGAGGCTGCGGTCGGAGAGGTTCAGGGGTGCCCACATCCAGAAGAACTGCGGCGGGTGGACGACCGTCGGCGGCTGCGGGTCGGGCGCGCCGATGGGTCGCACGCCCCACGAGCGGTCCCGCGTCCCGACCGTCCCGAGGGGGAGGTCCTCCCGCCGCCCGTCGACCGCGGTCCAGCCCGTGACGCGCGCGTTCTGCGACATCCGTGTGAGGTCCATGAAGACCTTCGGGCCGATGCGGTGCGTGAAGCGCGGCTCGCAGATCGGGAACGCGCGGCCGTCGAACAGAAGCTCCGCAGCCAGTCCGTCGGTCTCGGTGAGCCGGACCCGCAGGCGCTGCAGCGGCTCCTCGATCTCGATCGAGATCGGCCCGACGTGGAGGTCCATGCGCTCCATCCCGAGGAACCGCGACGCGTGGATGCAGTGCTCCACGCCGTTGCGCACGATCGCGACATGGGCGTCGGCGAGATCGAGATGCGGGTAGACGCCGAACGCGACCGCGACGTAGGTCGACGCGTCCGGCGTGAGTGCGCCGAAGAAGTACCGGTCGTAGAAGTTGCGGTCGGTCCCGGAGAATGCGATCGGCTCGGCGGTCTGGTGGATGGGGTACTCGTCGGCCTTCGTCAGCACGGGCTCGGTCCTCTGGTCGGGGGGGTCGGTCAGTCCCGCAGGGGACCGAACCGCCGCTCCAGCGCGGCGACGGTCGTCGCGGGATCGGTGTGGTGGATCGTGTCGATGCCCAGCGCGGCGGCAGGCTCGAGGTTCACGGGCTGGTCGTCGATGAAGACGACCTCCCCCGGGGCCGCGCCGACGGCGTCGAGCGCGATGGCGTAGATCTCGGGCTGGGGCTTGCGGGCTCCGACGGCACCGGAGAGCACCTCGAGGTCGAAGCTCGCCCGGACGTCGGGGTCGTAGAGATCGAACCCCCACGAGTTCGAGAACAGGCATGTCCGCACGCCTCGGGCGCGGATGGCGGACACGGCGGCGAGGATGTCGCGCGCGAGCTCGAGGCGCCCGGGTCCGACGAGGCGGTCGACGAGACCCTCGTGGTCGCGCAGGCCGAGGCCCGCTCCGAGGAGCGGCTCGAACTCCGCCCGTTCCATCCGGCCGCATTCGAACTCGACGGCGGCGGCGTGGATCGCACCTCCCGGCCGGTAGGCGTCCGCCAGGCGCTGCGGCGGCAGGTCGTGCGCCTCGCAGAAGCGGCGCATGCCGGCGAACATGTCCTCGGTGAGGACACCGGCGTAGTCGACGAGGAGGGCGCGGGGAGCCACGGCCCCATCCCATCATCCCGGCGGCCGAGGCGACAAGCTCCGGGCAGGCGCATCCAGGCCACGGTCCTTGGCGCCGGAGGACAAGTCCGTGCTGCGTGCCGGCGGCGGATGTGACGGGTGGCGTGGGCACCCGCAGTCGCACCGTGATGCGCGAGGGCCGTCAGGGCGGCGCGGAACCCTCGCGTCACGCCACTAGACTCGGTCGCAGGGAGATGAGGCCAGCGACCCACGAGACCCGCGCGCTCGCCGCGACCGCGCACGACGCGGTGCGGATCTCACCGGGCTCGGCCGCACGCCTCGCCGCGCTGGCGACCGACCTGCTCCCCCGGGTCGAGACGATCGCCGCCGAGGTGACCCGGCGCGCCGTCCTGCACGAGCCGGAGCTCGTCGTCCCCGGGGACCCGGCGTCGGCCGAGGCCGTCGCGCACAGCACCCTCTCGAACGTCGGCGCGATCTTCTCGATGCTCGCCTACGGCGTCCCGGGCAGCGCGATCGAGCCCCCGGCCGGCGCGATCGAGCTGTTCGAGCAGCTCGCCGACCGGGACGACGGACTGACCGTCGTCCTGCGCGGCTACCGGCTGGGCATCGCCGAGGCCTGGCAGATCTGGGCGCGGCACGTGCGCGACCACGTCGACGACACGCAGGAGCTCTACGAGATCCTCGCGGCGAGCACGAGCCACATGCTCACCTACGTGGACCGGATGTCGCAGGAGCTCGTCGGCCAGTGGAACGAGACGAGGCGGCGGCGCCGTCATGGTCTCGACGTGTCGCCCGACGAGCTCGTCCGCCTCGCCCTGTTCGGCGATCCGGGTGCCGGGGCGGCCGATGCACTCGCCCGCCTCGACTACGACGCGGCCGCGACCCACGTCGCGCTCGCGCTCCCCCCCGGGCTCGACGACGCGCACGTCGTGCAGCTCGCGAGCCGTCTGCGCACCGTAGCCCGCGCCGCGAGCGTCGCGACACGGCGGGACGCGGCGTGGCTGCTCTGGCTCGGGCTCGACGAGCCTCCCTCCGAGCGCCTGCGCGGCGCGATCACCGACGCCGTCGACGTGGACGGGGCGGTCGGCCTCAGCGAGCCCGCGGCCGGACTCGACGGCTTCCGCACCACGTACCGCGAGGCGCTCGACGCGCAGCGCGTCGCCGTCCTGCGGGGCGCGACCGGGATCACGCGCCACCGTGACGTCGCGCTTCTCGCCGTCCTCGTCGCCGATCAGGAGCGGGCGCGCGCGCTCGCGCGATCCGAGCTCGGACCGCTCGCGGTCGAGGACGAGGTCACCTGCCGCCTGCGGGAGACGCTGCGGGCCTACCTCGCCTGCGGGGAGAGCCATGTCGGCGCCGCCGAGCGACTCTTCGTCCACCAGAAGACCGTCGCCTACCGGATCCGCCAGGCCGAGCAGATCCTCGGGCGCAAGATCGCCGAGCGCCGCACGGAGCTCGAGGCGGCACTGCTCGTGCACGAGGCGCTCGAGCCGTCGTCAGTGACGGACTGAGCGCGTTTCCGGGGTGATGAGGCGTCGTGGTCGGCGTGGCCGGCGAACGGGCCCGACGTCGTCCGGTCGGCGCGCCCGGGTCACGTTCGCTGCAACTGAGACAGCCAACGTGACCTGGGCCGCGGCTGCCCGAAGACTTGGCGTGCGGGGACAAACCGGCCGGCGCGAGACGGGCCGAGGACGACGAGCGGACGCGGCCGGCTCGGGTTAGGGTCGGATCTCGGCCATCTGCGCAGGGGCCGTTCCACCACGAGGAGAGAGCTGCAATGAGCTTCGACGGATCGACCATCGACGTCCTGCTGGGCAACGCGACCGCGAGCGGCGTCTATCCGGGCGTCACCGCGAGCGCGGCGACCGCGGACGACGTGCTCTACGAGGGCGGTGCCGGGGACGGCGTCGCGATCGATCAGCCGATGCGCGTCGCCTCGATGACGAAGGCGATGACGACGGCGGCGGTCCTCCAGCTCGTCGACCGGGGGCAGGTCGACCTCGACGCAGCGGTCGCGACGTACTGCCCGGCCTTCGGTGAGCTGAAGGTCCTCGATGGCTTCGACGGGGACGAGCCGCGCCTGCGGGCCCCCGCATCGCAGGCGACCGTCCGCCAGCTTCTCAACCACACGTCGGGCTGCGGGTACAGCTTCCTCAACGAGAAGCTCACGCGCTACCACGAGCTGACCGGTGCACCCGACGCCCTCACGTTCCAGCGCGGCCTGCTCGACATCCCGCTCGTCCACGACCCCGGGACGACGTGGGAGTACGGCACGAGCACCGACTGGGCGGGGCAGGTCGTCGAGGCGGTGAGCGGGCAGCGGCTCGACGACTTCATGGCGGAGAACCTCTGGGGACCGCTCGGCATGACGGGCACGAGCTTCGTCCCCGACGACGCGACGCACGCGCGGCTCATCCCGCTGCACTCGCGGCTCGAGGACGGGTCGCTCGTCCCCAACGGCGTGGAGCTGCCCCGGGTGCCCGAGATCTGCAGCGGCGGCGGTGGCGGCTACTCCACGGCGCCCGACTACACGCGGTTCATGCGCATGCTCCTGCGCGGCGGCGAGCTCGACGGCGAGCGGATTCTCCAGCCCGCGACGGTCGACCTGATGTTCACGCCGTCGCTCGGGGACCTCGCGCTCCCGGAGATCATCCGCACGACGAATCCCGCGCTCTCCAACGACGTCCCGTCGCTCCCGCTCCCGCAGGACTGGGGCCTCGGCCTGCACCTCCTCCTCGCCGACGTCCCCGGCATGCGTCAGGCCGGGACCGGGGACTGGGCCGGGCTCACCAACTGCTACTACTGGGTCGACCGCGCGAGCGGGGTCTGCGGCGCGATCCTCACGCAGGTCTTCCCCTTCTTCGACCAGAAGATCGTGGAGACCGCGATGGCCTTCGAGGCCCAGGTCTACGCGCAGGTCGGCGCGGCCGTGTCGGCCTGACGGCCGCTCTCTCCCCACCGGCGGGCACGGTCCACCCGCCGGTGGCGCGCGCGGGCGCGGGCGGATGCGCGAGGCTGGCGCGATGAGCCACCGATCCCTGAACCTCGACGTCGCCGACGGCGTCGCGACCGTGCGGCTGACCGAGGCCGACCGCGGTAACCCCTTCGACGCGGCCATGTGCGCCGACCTCCGTGACGTCGCGACGACGTGCTCGCTCGACGACTCGGTGCGCTGCGTGCTGATCGAGAGCACCGGCCGCTTCTTCAGCGTCGGCGGCGACCTCGCGTCGCTCGGGGCCTCCGCCGAGGCCCTGCCCGCGTTCGTCGGGAGCGCAACCGTCGACTTCCACGCCGCGGTGTCGCGGTTCGCCTCGATGGACGCGCCCGTCGTCACCGCCGTCCACGG
This sequence comes from Paraconexibacter sp., assembly GCA_041603715.1. Lineage (GTDB taxonomy): Bacteria > Actinomycetota > Thermoleophilia > Solirubrobacterales > Solirubrobacteraceae > Paraconexibacter. The sequence continues at coordinate 8,294 of JBFIDS010000068.1, forward strand.
GCTCGCGGCGGGCGGTGGCGTCTCGCTCGCCTCCGGCGCCGACATCCTCCTCGCCGCGCGCTCGGCGAACTTCTACGCCGCCTACCAGGGCATCGGGCTCGCGATCGACGGAGGGGGCTCGCACCATCTCCCGCGTCGTGTCGGGCACGGGCGCGCGACGTCCTTCTACCTCCGTAACGAGATGTGGAGCGCGGACGACGCCCACGCCTACGGGCTCGTCGACGAGGTCGTCGAGGACGATGCGCTCGCCGACGCCGCCCGCTCGCTCGCCGCGCAGCTCGCCTCGGGCCCCACCCGCGCGTTCGGTGAGGTGAAGCGCCTCCTCACCGCGAGCTGGGACCGGCCGATCGACGCGCAGCTCGAGGCCGAGGCGCAGGCGATGATGGCGACGGCTCGGACCGCCGACGCGTGGGCGGGCATCTCCGCCGTCGCGGCGAAGGAGCGTCCGGCGTTCGAGGGCCGCTGAGGCCAGGGTGCCGCGGACGGGGCGGCGGCACGCGCGCCCCGCAGTCCCCCCAGGTCACGCTTGCTGGACCAGGTCCAGCCAACGTGACCTGAGGCCCGAGCGCCGAGACGACTCGGGCCCGCCGCCCGCGCCCCTCAGCCCGTGAGCTCGCGCCCGAGGAGGGCGCGCGCGATGACCCAGAGGAGGACCTCGTTGGCGCCCTCGAAGATCTCGAGGATCTTCGCGTCGCGGTAGATCTCCTCGAGGCGGAAGCGCTCGCCCGTACGCGCGATCTGCTTCGCGAAGCCGTAGCCGCCGTAGACCTGCAGCGCATCGCGGGCGAGGTCGTTGGCGAGCTTCGTGCCGAACGACTTCGCCATCGACGCCTCCGGCTCACCGGACCGGTCTCCGCGGTCGATCCGCACCGCGGCCTTCTGGTACATCGAGCGGGCCGCCTCGAGGTGCGTGGCGTGCTCGGCGAGCCGGTACTGCCAGTGCTGCATCTCGCCGAGCTTCTTGCCGAACAGCTCGCGCGTGCCGAGCCGCTCGACGGCGAGGTCCATCGCCGCCTGGGCGACGCCGACGCCGGCGGCACCGATCCCGACGCGCCCTGCGGCGAGCGACGCGAGCGCGACGCCGAGTCCACGCCCCGGCTCACCGAGGCAGTTCTCCGCCGGCACCTCGACGTCCTCGAAGACGATGTCGGCGGTGATCTGGCCGAGATGACCCATCTTGAGGTCGGGCTCGCCGACCGTGACCCCCGGCGAGCGCATGTCGACGAGGAGCATCGTCATCGCCTTGTCCTCGCCGTCACGGCAGAGGACGCAGACCCAGTCGGCGACGACCGAGTTCGTGATCCAGCACTTGCGGCCGTTGACGACGAAGCCCGTATCGGTCCGCGTCGCGACCGTCTGCAGGGACGTCGGCGACAGGTCGCTCGAGGCGTCCGGCTCGGTCGTCGCGAACGAGAACGCGCTCTTGCCGCTGATGAGGTCGGGCAGCACGCGATCGCGGATCTCCTCGCGCGCGAACGACAGGCATCGCGCGTTGAGGATGCACTGCCCGTCGTAGACACCCGCCATCGACGAGGACTCGTAGGCGATCTCCTCGGTGACGAGGCACGTGGCGAGGATCGGGTGGTCGAGGCCCGCGCCGTGCGGCGACGGGAACGGGACGGCGAAGCACCCGTCGGAGGCCAGGCCACGGAACGCGTCCCAGGGGAACGAGTCACGACTCTCGGGCGTCTGTCCGATGTCCCGCGCGACCGGCGCGAGATGCATCGCGACCGACGTGCGGGCCATCTCGCGCACATGCGCGACGTCCGTCGGGAGGAAGACGTCGTGCCACGTGCGGTCCTGGGTGCGAGCGGGCGCGACCGGCGCGGGCACGGGAGCCGGCGCCGCGTCGGGCTCGGACCCGCTCACGCGCTCGGTGGCGTCCACGTCGCCCGCATCGTGTGGACCCCGTTGATGAAGTTGTTCGTCTGGAAGTGCGGGGTGTGCGCCTCGATGTCGGGGAACCGCGCGTAGATCTCGGAGAGCCCGTACTTGACCATCTGGCGGCCGAGCGCCGCGCCCATGCAGTAGTGCGGGCCGCCACCACCGAAGCCGAGGTGCGCGTTGCGCGTGTCGCGGGTGATGTCGAAGCGGCGGTGGTCGGCGAAGGCCTCCTCGTCGTGGTTGCCCGAGCAGTACCACATGACGACCTTCTCGCCCTCCGCGATCGGCACCCCGCGGATCTCCGTGTCGTGCGTCGCCGTGCGACGGAAGTGCATCACCGGCGTCGAGTAGCGCAGGACCTCCTCGACCGCCCCGTCGATGTACCGGTCGAAGTCGGAGAGCAGCAGAGCGCGCTGGTCCTCGTGATCGGTGAAGAGGTTGAGCGCGTGGGCGAGCGAGTGCCGTGTCGTGTCGTTGGCCGCGGAGCCCAGGAGGCTGAAGAACGCGCCGATCTCCCAGTCCTCGAGCGTGCGGCCGTCCACCTCGGCGGCGACGAGCCAGCTGATGAGGTCCTCGCCCGGCTCCTTGCGACGCTCCTCGACGAGATCGAAGCAGACGTCGAGCAGGCGCTGCGCCTCCTCCCCGTACGTCTCGAGCGCGTCACGGCCCTGCTGGGCGTCCGGATCGTCCCAGGCGAGCATCTTCTCGGCGGCGTCCATGATGGTCACGCGGGTCTCGCCGTCCCCCACGCCGAAGAAGTCGGCGAAGATCCGGCCCGGCAGCTCCTTCGCGAACTCGTTGGCGAAGTCGATCTCGCCCTTGGGCCCGACCTCTTCGCAGAGCTTCACGACCTCCTCGTGGACCCAGCCCTCGATCTGCCGCATCCGCCGCGGCGTGAAGGCCTGGGAGACGAGCGCGCGCATCTGCTGGTGCTC